>JAJRRR010000261.1 GCA_024279285.1 Planctomycetota bacterium | reverse complement strand
GTTGGTTAATCTGGGTCAGGCCCAAAAAACCAGCCGCCCCTTTGACCGAGTGAATGGCCCGAAACACCCGATTGACCAGCTCCGCATCGGCCTCGGAGCCTTGCTGCTCAATCTGGAGCAACTCCTGCTCAATGTCGGCCAAGTGCTCCAGCGACTCCTCCACAAAACTCTGCACCAGTTCCGGATCGTCAAAGGACATAGTGTCCCCCTTTGCCTTTGGGGTAGGCGGACGGAGACAGACCACCGTTGGGGCAGGTAGAAATGCCCCGGTGCAGGCAGCCCGATTAGGGTTCGCGTGCCGCTTGTTGTGTGGCTCTGCTAGTTGATTAGGTCGTGGAAAGGACAGAGCAAATGGGGGGTGGGAAAATCCCCCAATTTCTTTTGGAGTTTTTTAGGCAGGTTGTGTCAAAAAACGAACAAGCCCCACGAACCGACCAGGAGAAGAAGAAATCAAAGCAGCACATCCCATACAAAACTCCCCATGCGAAAATAGAACCCACAAGGGAAAGGAGCGAGTGGAGTTTTCTCAGGAGAAGTTTGAGTTTGGAACTTTCGGTATGGAAGTGTTAGGAGGGTTATTCGTGCCGCAAGGCTTCTACCGGATCCATCATGGCTGCCCGATAGGCCGGATACAGCCCAAAGATCACTCCCACGGCCACGCTGATGCCGAAAGCCAAGGGGATGGAGCCGGGCACCAGCACAGGTTCCACGGTGCGGATGACTTCGGGCAGGGAGTTGAAGGCTTCGCCCATCCACCGTTGCACTCCAGCGCGAATCAGGCCCATCAAAGGTCGGCAGGTAAATCCGCCCAGCACGCCGGTCAGTCCCCCAGCCACCGACAGCACCACCGTTTCCACCAGGAACTGGGAAATGATGTCCATGCGTTTGGCACCCAAGGCGCGACGGATGCCGATTTCCCGGGTTCTTTCGGTTACGGTGGCCAGCATGATGTTCATGATTCCAATCCCGCCCACCACCAAGGAGATCGCCGCAATCAGACCCATGAACACCATGAAAAGCATCTTGGTGTTTTGAGCTTGCCGCAGTAGTTCTTTGGGCACGACCACGGCGTAGTCGGAGAGGACATGTTCGCGGGCCAGGATGTCGGAGGCGATTTGGGCCACTTGTTCCACGGCGTCCAGGTCGGCCACGCGGATGGTCATTTGAGAAAGCTCCACCACTTCGCCTTCAATGCTTCCGGGGCGGGCATAAACGATCGTATCGCCCACGCGTTTCCACAAAGTGGTGATGGGGATGTAAACATCGTAGTTGTAATCCTCGGCAGCCAAGGAGCCGCCGATTCCGGCCGAGGGAGTACGAGGTTTGGTCACTCCCACGACCACCAGATACTTGTCATCAAAGCGGACCGTCTGGCCCAAGGGATCTTGCCCGGGAAAGAGCTGCCGGGCTACTTCGGCGGCCAGCACACAAACGGTGGCTTCGGTGGCCAGGTCCAAATGGGTGATGAAGCGACCTTGTTCCATTTCCAGGTGGGCCAGTTCCAGATATTCCGGCTCGCATCCCACCAGACGGCCGTCAATTTTGTAGCGTCCGGAGAGGAAAGTGCGACGAATTTCACGCACCCGGACGATTTGCTCTACGGCCGGGAGGGCCAGCAGCCGTTGATAGTCATCTCGGGTCAGACCATAGACCAGTGGACCGCGGCGCTGCACCACCTGATCAGCCGGAGGCTTGACCGTGCGGATGATGATGTTTTCCGCGCCCAGGCTGGCGATCTGTTCTTGGGCTTTGCGGCTGATTCCCTCGCCAATGGCCAGCAACCAAATGACGCTGGAGACCCCGATGAAGATCCCCAGCACGGTCAAGGCCGACCGTAGGGGGTGGAGCATTACGCTTTTGATGCCCAGGGCCCAAGTGCGCCAACTTAGGAATCGCATCGCCGTTGATCCGATTGAATCATGCCGTCGCGGAGTCGAATGATGCGTTTGGCCCGTGCGGCCACCTCCTCCTCGTGGGTGACCATGATGATGGTCTTGCCTTCGCGGTTGAGTTCTTCCAACAGGTCCAGGATGCTTTGGGTGGTCACGGAGTCCAAGTTTCCGGTTGGCTCGTCGGCCAAGATGAAATAGGGGTCGTTGGCCAGGCTTCGGGCGATGGCGGCGCGTTGTTGTTGTCCGCCGGAGAGTTGTGCAGGACGGTGATGGAGCCGATCGCCCAAGCCCACTCGTTGAGCCAGTTCCCGGCAGCGCTGCCGATCGCGTGCGGTGATTCGTCCCCGGTAGTAAAGGGGCACTTCAATGTTTTCCAACACGGTTAGTTGCGGGATGAGATTGTAAGACTGAAACACAAACCCGATCCGCGAAGCCCGAATCTCCGACAGCTCGTCGTCGGAAAGCTGGGAAACATCCACTTCGCCCAGGAAGTACTGGCCCGAGGTGGGCCGATCCAGACACCCCAGCAAGTTCAGCAAGGTGGACTTGCCTGAGCCGGAAGGGCCCATGATGGCCACAAAATCCCCTTGGGGCACATCAAAACTCACCCCACGCAGAGCGTGCACCACTTGCTCACCAAGGTGGTAGTCCTTGGTAAGATTCACCACACGAGCGGCCAGAGCTGTTTGGGTAGTGGCCATCGTTGGAGTGTGCGCAGTCGTTTCAGGGGGAGCGGAAGGAACTAGGAACCGGAGGTGGGAGCGGGTCTGGCCGCAGGGGGGCGTTGCGAAGGAGCAGCACCAGGGCGTCCAGGGCGAGGACCTCGCCGGGGAGTGCGAGCAGGGGCCCCGGGACCACGACGACGATTCCATTGCCCTCGGCTCCGGCGTCCCGGAGGACCTGGGGCACGCTTGGCTTGAGGGCCTTGGCCCTTTTGAAGCGTACTGGCTGTGGAAAAGTCAAAGTACTGTCGCGGATTGAGCATGACCACCTCACCCTCTTTCAGCCCGGAGACGACCACGGCAAATCGGTCGTTGTTGGGTCCAAGCTCCACAGCGCGCTTTTCAAACACCACGCGGCCCCCGCGACGCGTCTTGACCACGCAGTATTGCTGACCCCCTTGGACCACCACCGCATAAAGCGGCACTTGGAGCACATCGGGAATCTTCTGCACCACGATGCGCACTTCGGCGGTCATGCCAGGCCGCAGCCCTGGAATGGTGTCCAGGATTTTGATGTGGCAGTAGTAGTTTTTCACCTGAGACCAGCGGTTGGGGATGGGATAGCGTTCCACTTTGGAGACCACGCCTTTGAGCACTTGATCGCGTCGGGCGTCCAGGCGAATGAAAGCAGGCATGCCTTCTTTGATCAGAGCGATACGAGTTTCGTTGACTCGGGCCCGAACTTCCATGTTCTTCGGATCCGGCAGACGGAACATCACTTGCCGCTCGCGCACATAGGCTCCTTCGGCGATCAGCACCTCGGCTTCTCCCCCGCGGCGGTCTTGATCGTTGGCATAGACCACCTCGCCGGCCGTGGGAGCCACCACGGTGCACTTTTTGATCTGTTCTTCAATGTGTTTGAGTCGTTCCAGATCCAGTTGGTAGGTTTTGGTTTCGCTTTTGAGACGGGCCAGAGCCGACTGGATTTCGGCGTCCAGTTGTTTGAGCATTTTGGCCTTGGTGTAGTTTTGGAGCACAAAGAGCTTCACCCGGGCGGTTTCCAGTTCGGTGCGGGCTTTTTCCACCGCGAAGCGGTCCGCTTCCAGTTGGGCAGGGGTAATGTAGCCTCGGGCGGCCAGGCGTTCGCTGTATTTGAGATACTCCTGAGCCCGACGCAGATTCTCCTCGGCAATGAGGATTTCGCTGCGAATCTGCTGCTCTTCCTGTTTGTAGGTTCCTTCCAGGTATTCCTGCTTGGCGATGAGGGCGGTTTCGTACTCGTTTCGGGCTTGCACCATGCGGGCTTCGCTGGCCGAGACGACGATTTGCTGCTGTTGGTACTCCACTTCCAGGGCGGAGGAGTCCAAACGGGCCAGCACGGTGCCGGGTTGGACATAGGTGCCTTCGGGGATCAGTTCCAGAATGGGCACACCTTGCCCTCCACGGCTTTCCACTTCGCAGCGGACTTCCACATTTCGGGAGCTGCGCAGCTCCCCGTGCTCGGTTACCTCGTGGACAAACACACCGCGCTTGACTGTGTACTCAAACTGACTGGTTTCTTCCGGATCCGGACCACCGGAACCCAGGTAGTAGTAAATTCCCACACCCGCGGCGATCAAAACCGGCACGAGCAGCCACCAGATCTTACCGCAACGGACACTTGCAGCCTTGGCGCGCAAGGGGGAGGCGTTCATGGTTCAATCCTCCAATCAGAGAAGCACACCGAAGGTGTGGACTCTGTATGAGGGAAGTTAGCCGGCCGAGGTCGGGATGCGCTCTTTATTGTATCAACCCCCGGAGGGCTTGTCAGGCGAAAGCAGCAGAATTGACCGCGCTGGGCAATGGAAATGCCCTCTCCCCTGCGGAGGGAGAAGGGGTTAGGGAGTTTCGTCCTCGGACTTGGGGGAAGAGTTCTCAGGCGAAGCTGCTGGAGAGGGGGCATCGGAGGACCTTTCGGTTTGAGGCTCTTGGGCAGGAGGCTGCGCAGAAGGATCCTCCAACGGCACCTGGCCCACATAAGGGCCCGGATCAATCCACATCCCCCGCTCATCCAGCCGCATGGTGCCCAAGTCGCGGTCCAGCAGCATGCGCTGCACTTCATAGTTGACCCAAACGCTCAGGTAGTCGTTCTGTACCGACAGCAAGTCGCTAAGGGCCGAAACCAAGTCGCGGGCGGTAGTGGCTCCGAAGGTGCTTTGCTCCCCCGGACGAGGGGGTGCAAAGAGCCTCAATCGGGCCACTTCCACTTGGTCCAAGGCCACATGGACCGCCCGACGACGAAGTTCAAAGTTTATTTCATTTAACCGCATGGTCCGCAAAATGTTTCGCAGTCCTTGATGAACTCCGTCCACAAAAGCCATGTAGTTGCGTCGGGCCTGGTTGTATTCAATCAGGGCTTGGCGGTAGATGTTGCGTTCGTTGATTCGGGTCAAGGGGGCGTCAAACTGAATGCCCACTCGCAACTGGCCGGCATCGTCGCGGAACCGGAACGGATCGTCGGCCAGAGTGCCCAACGAGCCGCTAAACTCCACATCCAGTTGGCTTTGCAAGTCGTTGGCGTTGAATTCAATCAAGCGCCAACTGTCCACCAAAGCAGCTCGGGCGTTCATCCAGTCGCGTCGGAATCGTTGGGCCAGAAGCATGGCTTGTTGTTCTTCCATGGGCACGATGGTCAGCACCACAGCTTCCAGGCGTGCACGGGCCCGAACCAATCCCAGGTCCGAAACATCCTGCACCAGTTGGGACACTTCTTGCAGGGCTCGGGTTTGGGTCTGTTCCACCTGGGGCAGAAAGGTAGCCAGACGGCGGGCTTCGGCTTCCAACGCCGGAGTGATGCGGTCCACAGCTTGGGCCAGTTGGCTCAAAGTTTGAATCATTTGTTGCAATTGCTGTTCAATCGGCTGACCGTCTTCGCCCACTTGCACCCGCCCCAAGCGACCGCTGGTTTGTTCCAACACCTTTTGAAGCTCGGCGATTTGGGAGTGAAGTCTCTGCAAGGTCTGTTGCACAGGCGGCACAAGCCGTTGTAGTCGCAAGGCATGCTCGTTCCACAACTGTTCGGGCCGCTGGAGCCGCTGGCGAATTTCTTCAAAAAGCTCTTGCTGATGCTGCACCGTGCGGCGATAGGCTTCCAGGTCAAAGGCCTCTTGTTGAACTTGCCCGCTGAGAACTTCTTCCCGCTGGGCAAGTATTTGCAAGGTTTCTTCCCGGCGAGGTTTGGCTTGGATCATGTCTTTGATGGCTTGTTCCACATCGGGGAGTTGCATTCGGGCCTGACGGTGAATTTCCACCGCAGCTTGCAATCCTTGGGGATAGAAGATCAGAGGATCCAGGGCGTTGAGCAGACGGCGATGATACTGGACGAGCTGTTCCAGCAGTTGGATTTGTCGGGCCAGTCGGGCTCGGTCCACCTGATGCTGTTGCGGATCGGCCATGAAGCGATAGCGGTCCAGCAGGTCAGCCACACGCTGCAAAGTGCGCATGTCTTGGCGAAGCTGCTGCTTGGCCTGTTGCCATTGAGGAGGAAGTTCTGCAACCTGGTCTTGGCCGGACCACATGGAGGCCAACACATCCGTGGCCCGGCTTTGCAACTCCAGCATGGGCTGGCCCAAAAGATCAAACGGTTCCAGCAGATCGTCTTCAATCCTCACGGGCAGATCAGGGGGCAAGCCCAGGAGCACTTTGTAGCCGTCCAAGGTAGCCTGGAATTGGGCTTGGGCGGTCAGGAGGCGGCTTTGGGCGTTGTAGAGTGCTTGTCGGGCCAGATCCACCTGGAGGCGGTCAATGCGGTTGGCTTGGTGGAATGCTTCCAGCAGCCGGAGGCTGTCGGCCAAGGCGGCCACATTGGCTTGTTGGTTTTTGATTTCTTGCAGATCTTGGAGCAGACCCAGGTAGCCACCGGCTTGGGCCGCACCGGCTCCACCGGCAAATCCGCCCCCGCCTCCTATGCCTGCTCCCAGTCCGCCGACGCGTCCAAATCCTCCACCGCCCACTCCGGCGAATCCTTCCAGCCCGGAGGCTCCAAAGAATCCCCCGCGTCGGGCCGGTCCTCGACCCACCCCGGCTCCAGCGGCAATCTGCACGAAAAACTCCCGGCGAAATCGCTCCATGGCCCGAATGTTGGCCAACAAGGTGCGTTCGGCCAGGGTGAGTCGTTCTAGCACTCGGGCTCGGGCTCCTTGACGCAAAAGCGGCTGGACCAGAGAGAAGTTTAACAACGAATTGGCCGAATAGCTGTCCGGGCCGGAGAACTGCCACACCAACGAGTTGGCAAAACCCACCAACAGTTGGCCCCCGCTGGCCATCAGGCGACGCAGTTGAAAGTTCGTGTCCGTGTTGAACCGGCTGCTGGAACCTGCCGGGGAACGTGCCGAACCGGTGGCCTGATAAAAGGTACTGTTGTCGGCAAAGTATTGCACATCAAACCGAAATCGTTCAAAAGCCACATCCAGGGCCGACAGATAGAGTTCTTCCAGTTGGGTTTGGTAGTTTCGGGAGTGCAATCGGGCCAGCTCCATCGCGGTGTCCAGCCGCAACACCACTTGGCCTTCTTCGTCCACCGGCAAGTAGGCTTCCCACAGAGGGTTTTCCACAAACGGTGTGTCGCCGTAGCAGTGCCAGTAGCGGAATCCCTGTTTTTGGTCCACCAGATGCATCAAGCGGTGGGCTTCCGGATCATCAGGGGGCATGGGCGGAAAGTCTTTGGGCCCTGGTTGATAAAACCGGCTCCGTGGGTCCGGGTCCACGGAAAATGCCGGCAATGTCCAGTGGGGATGCTGAGCTTTTTCGCTGATTAAGGCATAAGCTTCTTGGTCCGCTTGGAGACGGTAGAAGGCACGCGTGCATCCTCCGCTGGTCAACACAGCCATGCACGCCCCCAGCGCTGCCACCACTCTGAGCCGAGTGTGGGTCATCGGCTGTAGTCCTTTTCTTGGAAACCTGGGTGTGGAGCAAAGGGACATCAGCCGTCCAGGGGCGGCCCTGGGGTTCCCTGCGGACAGCTTCTCAGCAGGAGGAACGAAACAAGCGGATTGTTCCTCTTGGGGCAATTAACAACTCGGAAAGGTTTCCGGGGGACTTGAACGAATGTGCTGAATCTGCGGATCAGGAAAACTTTTTCGACCGGAAAACCCGGACGGTGCTAGCACTTCTGCTTTTGCGGGCTTCCCAAAGGAGTGCTTTCCCCCTGGGCCGGAAGGCCGAAGCAAGACAAGGAGAAAGGGGCCAAAAATTGGCAAAAAACATTGCCAGCCCCGGGGGTGAGTGTGTTATAATCGCCCCTGACTTATCAACAGTTGTTGATCCCACCGTTGAAACCGCCCATACCTGCTTTGCCCGCCCTACGGCCCCAACTTGGGGAATCTCAAACGGAAGGAGGGAACCTCCATGAAACGGCTCCTTTGCGGTGCTGTCGTCTGGATGGTAGCTGTGGGAGCCCTCTGGGCTCAGGGAGCTCAAGCTGGCCAGCCTCAGTTTCCGGGCTTGCCTGACCCGGGCAAGCTGATCGCGTTGGAGATTGCCCACGGTGGTGGCAAGCAAGCCTTGCTGGTGGGTGAGGATGATCGGCTCCAACTGGTCGTCACCGGACGCCACGAAAGCGGGCAACTGCGCGATTGGACCCGAAAAGTCTCCTACCAGGCCAATCCCTCGGGAGTGGTCCAGGTGGATCCCACGGGGCTGGTGATCCCCTTGGGCAACGGGCAAGCCACCATCACGGCCCAAGCCCAAGGTGTAAAGGCTTCGCTTCAGGTGCAGGTGACCCGATTTGGCAGTTCCTTGCCGGTCAACTTCCCCAACGAGGTGGTCCCGGTGTTCACCAAGTTCGGCTGCAACGGTGGCGGCTGCCACGGCAAAGCCAGTGGCCAGAACGGGTTCAAGCTCTCTTTGCTGGGATTCACTCCCACGGAGGACTATGAGTATCTGGTCAAAGAAGGCCGAGGGCGCCGACTGTTTCCGGCTGCTCCAGATCGCAGTCTGTTGCTGTTGAAGGCCATCAATGCGGTGCCTCACGGCGGGGGGCAGCGACTGGAAAAAGATTCTCCAGAATATCGCCTTCTGCGCCGTTGGATCGCCCAGGGGATGCCTTATGGCAAGCCTGATGATCCGGTGGTGGTCCGCATTGAAGTGTTTCCCAAACGGCGACTGATGGCTCGTGCAAGCCAGCAACAGTTGTGTGTGGTGGCCCACTACAGCGACGGCTCCACTCGCGATGTGACCCGAATGGCCCAGTACGAGTCCAACAATGCCGAAGTGGCCGAATGCTCGCCCACCGGCCTGGTCCACACCTTGGACCTGCCAGGGGATGCTGCCGTAATGGCCCGATACCAAGGCCATGTGGATGTCTTCCAAGTGAGCGTGCCCTTGGGGGTGAAGATTGCTCAAATGCCCCCGGTGCGAAACTTCATTGACGAGAAAGTGTTTGCCAAACTGCGCGAGTCCGGGATTCCGCCTTCACCGGTGTGTGACGATGCCACATTTATTCGTCGTGTGACCATTGATATTGCCGGACGTTTGCCCACGCTGGAAGAGGTCCAGCAGTTCTTGGCCGACAAGGATCCCAACAAACGCGACAAACTCATTGATCGTCTGCTGAACAGCCCGGACTATGCCGAATACTTTGCCAACAAGTGGGCGGCCGTGCTTCGCATCAAGCGGGAAGCTGCGGTCAGCGTGCGAAGCAATTACGCCTTCCGTGCCTGGATCCGCCAGGCGTTCTTGGAAAACAAACCTTATGACCAGTTTGTCCGAGAGATTTTGGCGGCTTCTGGAGAGGTGGGCCAGCATCCCCCGGTGACCTGGTATCGCCATGTGCGCCAGGTGCACGAGCAAGTGGAGGACATGGCCCAATTGTTCCTGGGGCTGAGGATCCAGTGTGCCCGATGCCATCACCATCCGTTTGAAAAGTGGAGTCAGCAGGACTACTACGGACTGGCGGCGTTTTTCAGCCGCGTGGGTCGCAAAGCCGGTCGGTTCCCCAACGAGGAGCGGATTTATCACCGTCGGGGGAAAGCTTCGGCGGTGAATCCCAAGACCGGTCGTCCTGTGCCGCCCACCGGACTGGACAGCAAGCCCCTGGACATTCCCGAGGATCAAGATCCTCGCCATGCTCTGGTTGATTGGATGACCTCGCCCCAAAACCCCTTCTTTGCTCGGGCGTTGGTCAACCGGTATTGGAAGCACTTCATGGGCCGAGGGATCGTGGAACCGGAAGACGACATGCGGGTGACCAATCCGCCCAGCAACCCCGAGCTGTTGGATGCCTTGGCTCAGTATTTCGTCCAATCCGGCTATGACCTGAAAGCCTTGATCCGCACCATTTGCCAAAGCACCACTTACCAGCTCAGCTCCATTCCCAATCAGTACAACAAACAGGACAAGCAGAACTATTCCCGCTACTATCCCAAGCGGCTGCACGCCGAAGTGTTGCTGGATGCCATTGATCAGCTCACAGGGGTGAAGACCCGATTCGGTGGAGTGCCGGCCACGATGCGGGCTGTGGCCTTGCCTGACAGTGGGGTCAACAACTACTTCCTGACCGTTTTCGGGCGTCCTCAGGGCGAGAGTGCCTGCGAGTGTGAGCGAAGCTCCGAGGCCAACTTGGCCCAAAGCCTCCACCTGCTCAACTCCCAGGAAATTCACAACAAGATCACCTCCGGCTCAGGACTGGCCCGACGCTTGGCTGCCGACAAACGCCCTGAGGAGGAGAAAGTGCGAGAGATTTACCTTCGGGCCTACTCACGCATGCCTACTGCTGAGGAGCTTCAAGTGGCGTTGCAATATATTGAAAAACACAAGGCCCAAAAGCATGTGGCCTACGAAGACATCATTTGGGCCCTGATCAACACCAAGGAGTTCTTGTTCAATCACTAGTCGGATGCTCCGTGGTGGTTCTTGGAAAAATGCGTGATCGGACCTGAAGGTCCGATTACACTAGAGAATGCCGTCCTGGAAGTGTCCGGGGCGGACCCGCCTTGCACCACACCCGCCTTGGCTCCGGTGCCCTGGAAAGTGGTCGGGGCACCCCTTTAAGAGAAAGGAGCATACCCCATGCAACGGCGCCATCTGAGTCGGGCCGCGTGGCTTGGGATGTTTCTGGCATCTGTGCTGGGAGTGCAAACCCTTTGGGCACAAGACTACCCGGCAGCTCGCCTCCAGTGGATTTATCCGCCAGGAGCCCAAGTGGGAAGCACGGTGGAAATCTCCGTGGGCGGCGAAGACCTGGAAGGGGCCGATCAGTTGGTTTTTTCCCACCCTGGACTCAAAGCCCAGGTGCTCACCCGCCCTCCCCAGCCGTGGGAGTCGGGTCCTCAGCCGGTTTATGGCCGCTTCCGGCTCACCGTGGACGCCAAGGTTCCGCCTGGGGTCTATGAAGTGCAAGCCCGGGGCCGCTATGGACTAAGCAATCCGCGGCTGTTTCACATCAGCCCTCTGGCTCAAGTGGAAGAAAAAGAGCCCAATTCCACTCAGGAGCAAGCCATGCAGGTCTCCTGGCCGGTGATTATCAACGGCCGCATTAACGGCGGGACCGATGTGGATTGGTTCCGCTTCCAGGCCAAAAAGGGAGAACGGATCTTGATTGACTGTTGGGCCCGACGAATTGATTCCCAACTGGACGGCACCCTGGTGGTGCTCAATTCCCGAGGGCAGGAGATTGCCTATGACCGCGACACTAATGACTTGGATCCTCTGATAGATTTAATCGTGCCTGAAGACGGGGAGTATTTTGTGAAGCTTTATGACTTTACCTACGGGGGTGGAGTCAACTACTTTTACCGGCTTCGCATCAGTGCAGCCCCGCAGATTGATTTTGTTCTGCCACCGTCTTTGCCCCCGGGCCAGAAGGTGCAGTTGACCCTCTTTGGTCGTAATTTGCCGGGAGGGCAAAACTCCGGCTTCAAATATCGCGGACGCCCGTTGCAAAAGCTGGTCGTTTCACTCCAAGTGCCTACGGTGGAGCAAGCACTCAATGCGCCTGTGGCTCAAGCCATCTTGCCTGTGGCCGGGTTTGCTGACTTTTTCTGGTATCGTCTTTCCACCCCTTCGGGACTTTCCAACCCGGTGCCGGTGGCCCTGGCCACGGCTCCTGGGGTGGCTGAGCAAGAGCCTAACGACCAGCCCCAACAAGCCCAAAAAGTCCAAGTGCCTTGCGAGCTGGTGGGTCAGTTCCAGCGGGTGCGTGATGTGGATTGGTTCACCTTCCAGGCCAACGCTGGAGAGGTGTACTACATTGAGGCATGCAGCCATCGCTTGGGCTGGGGAGCCGACCTGTACCTGCGCTTGGAGCAAATCATCCAGGGCAAAAATGGCACTCAAGTTCGGGTGCTGGCCGAGTTGGACGATGCTGGTCTGGCCAGCGACACCCGATTTATGCCCTTGCGGAGCGACGATCCGATTTATCGGTTTGCCGTTCCAGCGACCGGGACTTACCGGCTGGTGGTTCGGGACCTGTATTACCGTTCTGATCCGCGGCTGGTGTACCGGGTGGCCATTCGTCCCCCTCAGCCCGACTTCCGCTTGGTGGTGCTGCCCCGGTTTCCGACGCTGAATCGGGACTTCAACGACCGCTACAACCTGATGCTCATGCCGGGCGAGACGGAAGTGTTGGAGGTGTTTGCCCATCGTCGGGATGGATTTGCAGAGGAGATTCGGGTTCGGGTGGAAGGATTGCCACCGGGAGTCCGTTGTGAAGAACTGATCCTCGGCCCGGAACAAACCCGGGGGCAGCTCGTCCTGGTGGCCAAAGAGGATGTGAAACCCTGGACAGGGCCGATCCGGGTAGTAGGCCAAGCTCAAGTGGGTTCCAAGTCGCTGGTCCGGCCGGCTCGGACTGCCACGATTGTTTGGCGCTCCCCCCAGCAAAACACCGCGGCCACCATCCGACTGAGCAGCGGCTTGCATCTGGCCATTGTCTCAGGACCGCCAGTGCCAGTGCAAATGGTTGTGGCCCAACGCCAGTGGGAAACCTACCGGGGAGCCCGATTGGAAGTTCCCATTCGGGTCCTCCGACGCGAAGGCGGAAAGAACAACATCACCGTCCAGCCAGGGGTTTATGGTGTCCCGCCCCGGTTCCGCGTCAACACCATCACCATTCAAGGCAACCAAAACGAAGGTAAGGTCCAAATCAACTTGCCCACCAATGCCCCTTTAGGGACTTACACCCTTACCCTGTTTGCCAACACTCAAGTAAGCGTTGAGTTGAAAAAGGATTTGGTAGCAGAAACTCAACAGAAAATTAAAGCCGTGGAACAAAAAATCCAGCAGTGGAATCAAGAAGTCAAGAATCTCAATCAGAAAATCAAAGATCTTTCGGCTAAACAGAAACAGCTCCAGCAACAAATCGGCAAAGAACCCAAAAACGAAAACCTCAAAAAACAAAAAGCTCAAGTAGATCAACAATTAAATCAAACCAAACAACAACTTCAGCAACTTACTAATCAAGTCAAAGCGGCTCAAAACGCATTAAATCAACTCCGGCGTCAGCTTGCCGCCCGCCAACGCACTGCCCGACGCCGAAATATCAACTACTACGCCCCGGTGCCTTCGTTGATCTTTAAGGTGGCCCCCTCGCCAGTGAAGGTATCCTTGACTCCTCTGCAAGTCAAACAAGGTGAGAAAGCGGATTTGGTGGTCAAGATAGAGCGGCTTTTTGGGTTCAACGGGCGCGTGGACATTCAGTGGCGGGCTCTTTCGGGAGTACGAATCAACAATTTGACCTTCCAACCTAATCAAAAGGAGCAAAAAGCCACCGTTACCGTTGCTCCCAATGCCCCCGTGGGCAAACATGCCTTGCGCGCCGTGGTGCGGATTGCCACTCCCAACGGCACCCTACAACAAAATGCCCAAGGGGAGCTGGAAGTGCAAAAAGCTCCGCCTCCCAAGAAGTAAACCGGCTTCCGTGCTGCGGGTTTGCCGGACAGTTGGTCAAGCAAGACCGCCTGAGCCTCAACACAAGGGTGGATTGCCATGCGTGGAAATTGCCGTGCGTGGATGGTGCAAACGATGGCGGTGATTCTTGGGCTGTTGGTTGCCAGTGTGGTTCATGCCCAGGAAAAGCCCATTCCCATCGCCGCAGTCAAACGCGACGGCAAGGTGTCTTTTGAAAAAGACATCCTGCCCATTTTGCAAAAAAACTGCGTGGCTTGCCACAACAGCTCCGAAGCTGAGGCGGAACTGGTGCTGGAAACTCCCGAAGCGATCCGCAAAGGCGGCGACTCGGGACCTGCGGTCGTGCCGGGCAAACCCCAGGAAAGCCTGTTGCTCAAAGTAGCGGCTCATCAACAAGAGCCTTTCATGCCGCCAGAAGATAACGATGTCAACGCCCGAAACCTCACCCCGGAAGAGTTGGGCTTGATCCAGCTTTGGATTCAACAAGGGGCCACAGGCACCGTCTCCGTGCTTCCGCAAAAGGTGCAGTGGCAGCCTCTCCCCCCGGGGGTAAACCCGGTCTATAGCGTCAGTCTTTCTCAGGATGGGCGTTTTTTGGCGGTGGCTCGGGCCAATCAGGTGTTTTTGTACCATGTGCCCTCAGGCCAATTGCTCGGACGGCTGACCGATCCGGAGCTGCTCGAATCCGGCGTTTACAAAAAGCCCGGTGTGGCCCATCTGGACTTGGTGCAAGCGGTGGCTTTCAGCCCCGATGCCCAACTCCTGGCCACCGGAGGATTCCAAGTGGTGAAGCTGTGGCAATATCAACCGCCTGGGCCGGTGCGGAATTGGTCCTTGGGAATGCAAGTGGCCACGGCAGCGGTTCACTTGCCCAAGGGGCTGCTGGCTGCTGCCCAAGGCCAACAAGTGGCCCTCTGGGACCTGAACTCGGGCCAGCAGCGTAGCAAGCTCTCCGGTGCCCAGGCCCCCCTGCTGGCCCTGGAGTTCTCCAAAGATGGCCAGAGCCTTTATGGCTGCGACAAAGCCAAGCGCTTGTACTGGTGGAACCTGGCTGAAGGAAAACTTCAGGCTACTTTCTCCCTGCCTCATGTGGCTCGGGCGATTGCCTGGGTGGGAGATGGATCGCTTTTGGCCACCGGAGGAGATGATAACAAAGTGCACCTGTGGAAAATCGTGCCTCATCAGCCGCAAAAAAAACAGGATGCTAAAAAGGAGGGCCAAAAACCCTCTCCGGCCCCCGCTTGGAAACTGCAAAAAGTGCGCACGCTTTCCCACGGCGGGGTGGTGAATGTGCTGCGCCGTTTGGAGAACAATCCTACCCAGTTGTTCGCCGGTTCTGAAGATCGTCAATTGGTGGTTTGGAATACGGCCAATGGAGGGCGCGTGCGGGCTCTTAGTCATCGGGCTCAAGTGACCAAGGTAGCGATCTCAGCGTCAGCGGCCCGAGTGGCCAGTGCCGACACCGGCGGAGCCCTGATGCTGTGGAACGCCTCCAACGGGACCCGAGTGGCCGAACTGCGCGGCGATCCTCGGATTGAACTCCAATTGGCGGTGCTGGCTCCCCAACGACAGCGTGCTCAGGTTTTGCGTAATCTGTTCAACAACCGCCTCAACGCCGCCAAGCAAAATCTGCCCAAACGCCAAGAAGCCGTCAAAAAAGCCCAAGAAGCCTTCACCAAGGCTCAAAAAGAGTTTCAGGAAAAACAGACGGCTCTGGATCAGCTCAAAAAGCAACAAGCCGAACTGAACAAACTCGTCGCCCAAGCCGATCAACAGCTTCAAGTGCTTAAAAAACAGCTTGAAGAAACTAAAAAACAACTGGCTCAAAACAAAAATGATCAAAATCTCAAAAAGAAGCAGCAAGAGCTTGAACAAAAAATTCGTCAGGTCCAGGCTCAGCTCCAAGACGCCGAAAAGAAGCGCAAAGGGCTGGACAAGCCTTTGGCCGATGCTCAAAAAGCCCTGCAAAGTGCCCAAGGAGCCCATGACACCGCACGACGCCAGCTCACCCTGGTCCAACGCGATCTAAAACAACTAGAGGAGCAAATCCCTCAGTACGAAAGCCAACTCAAAAACTGGCAGCAACAGCTCCAGGCTTTGGAATCTCAAATTCAGAAACTCAATCAGCAACGCAATCAAGCGGTGGTGCCGGTGGCACTGGCGTTTCAAGGGCCCTGGCTGGCCGTGGCGGACAAACAAGGCCGGGTGTTTGTACGGGACGGACTGACCGGGGGGCTGGTCGAAGTGTTCCAACCCCACCAGGCCCAGGTGGTCCTCATGGAGTTTTTGCCAAATGGGCAGTTGTTAAGCGTGGGAGCGGATGGCTCGGTGCGGATCAGTCGTCCCTTGCCCCAATGGACCTTGAAGCAGCAAGTGCCAGGGTTTGTGGACCGGGTGCTGGCTTTGGACTTCAGCCCCGATGGCAAGCTGCTGGCGGCCGGAAGTGGCGAGCCTTCACGCAGTGGGCAACTCCGCGTGCTTAATGCGGAAACCGGTGATGTGGTGCTGGAGTTGCCCGAAGCCCATTCGGATACCATCTTCTCGGTGGCCTTCTCGCCCCAAGGGGACATGATTGCCACGGCTGGGGCAGACAAATTTGCTCGGGTATTCCGCCTTCCCGATGGAAAACAGTTCCGTCGCTATGAAGGCCACACGCACCATGTGCTGGGAGTGGCTTGGCGGTATGATTCCGAAGTGCTGGCCACCTGTGGAGCGGACTTGGCCATCAAGGTGTGGGACATCCCACGAAACGAACAACGCCGCTCCATCAACAATGTTTCCGGAAAGCAGTTGACCAACATTTGTTTTGTGGGTGTCAGTTCCGTGGTGGCCGTTTCGGCCGGGGATGCCTGTGTGGAGTTCCGCAATGTGGACAACGGGGGTCGGGTGCGCCGCCTGGGGGCCGGTTCGGATTTTGTCCACTGCGTGGATGCCACTCCCGATGCCCGGTGGATCGCCGCTGGAGGGCAAGATGGCACCGCTTGGGTGTGGAACAATCGCTACCAGTTGGTGCACACCCTCTCGCCCCCTTCGCAGGCAAGTCAGTAGTCCACGCGGTGGGATTTCCTTTCCCTTCCCGGGCTTTTAAGATGACAGAGGAAAGCCCTGGGAAGCTGGATTCTGGTGATGAAGTCTATGCCGACAGTTCCTTTGCGTCGCAATCCCACCCGAGCGGTGCGCATCGGCACGGTGACGATTGGGGCAGGGTACCCCATCGCCGTGCAAAGCATGTGCGCCACCCCCACTCAGGATGTTGAGGCTACGGCGGCCCAGTGCGAGCAGCTTCGTCAGGCCGGGGCGGATGTGGTGCGTGTGGCGGTGGACAGCCGTCGGGACGCCCAAGCAGTGGCCCAATTGCGCCAAAAGACCCAAGCCAATCTGGTGGTGGACCTGCAGGAAAACTTCCGCCTGGCCGAACTGGTGGCCCCCCATGTGGACAAGCTGCGTTACAATCCCGGACACCTTCATCACCACCAGCGGCACAAATCCTGGCAAGACAAAGTGGCCTGGCTGGCTGAGGTGGCGGCCCGGTGGGATTGTGCTCTGCGGGTGGGAGTGAACTGCGGTTCGGTGGATCCGGAGCTTCGGGCCAAGTTTCCACCGGAAGACTCCATTGGGCCGATGGTCCAAAGTGCCCTGGAACACTGCGAACATCTGGACCGCTTGGGTTTTACCCGCTATTGCGTCTCGCTTAAGGATTCCGATCCTCAGAAGGTCATAGAGGCCAATCGCCGCTTTGCTGCCCAACGGCCCGATGTCCCCCTGCATCTGGGAGTGACCGAAGCCGGCATGCCGCCCGAAGGGGTGATCAAAACCCGAATCGCTCTGGAACAGCTCATTTCCCGGGGGATCGGGGACACGGTGCGCGTCTCGCTCACCCTGCCCAATGCCCAAAAGCACGAAGAAGTGCTCGTGGCCCGACAAATCTTGGCCGACATCGCCGCGGGCCGGGTGCGGAGCGTGGTGGACTACGGGCTGCCGGGACTCAACATCATCGCCTGCCCTAGTTGCTCTCGGGTGGAAAACGAAGCCTTTGTCCAATTGGCCGAGCAGGTTCGCCAAATGACCCAATACGCCAAGGATCACAAGATCACCATTGCCGTGATGGGCTGTCGGGTCAATGGTCCCGGGGAAACCGACGATGCCGATCTGGGGCTGTGGTGTGGACCCAAATATGTCAATCTCAAACGCGGTCCCCAGCTCCTGGGTGCTTACTCTTATGACGAAATCCTGGATCGGCTCAAGGAGGAGCTGGACCGGCTCATTGAACAACGCAGTGCTGAGCAAGCTCCAACGGCTCAGGAGGGCTGACGAACGATTCGGCTTGCGATTCTGTTTGGCTCTCCCTCAGCTGTACTTGGGGTTCCTCATTGAAAATCCCCCACCCAGGGACTAATCTGGATCAGTGCACGGTTTTTGAACACGGGGACGCTTAAAAATTGGGCACTGCCGGTGAACCGTTCTCCGCTGAGCCGAAGTGGGGTGTTTTCCCGGGAGCCGGATGAGCTGCTGGTCCGGTTCACCGAAAGTGTGTCCTTTGACCAACGGTTGGCCTTGGACGACATTCGCCAATCCCAGGCTCATGTGCAAATGCTTGCCAGTGTGGGGCTTCTGACAAATGATGAGGCTGCACGACTCACTCACGCCCTGGAGCAGATCGCCGAGGAAATTCGCCAAGGGCAATTCCAGTTCCGCACGGAGCTGGAAGATGTACACATGAACATTGAACAGGCCTTGATTGACCGCTTGGGCGACTTGGGCCGCAAGCTCCACACCGCCCGAAGCCGAAACGACCAGGTGGCCACCGACTTGCGCCTCTGGTGCCGTCGGGCGATAGATCACACCTGCCAGCTCATCGGGCAGCTTCAGCGGGCGTTTGTCCGCCGGTGCGATCAGGACTGGGAGGTGATCCTGCCGGCTTATACCCACCTGCAGCGGGCCCAGCCGGTCCTGGCCGCCCACTATTGGTTGGCCTATTGCGAGCGCCTGGAGCGGGACCGGCAGCGCCTTCAGGACGCCAAGCGGCGGTTGAATCAGTGTCCGTTGGGCACGGCAGCTTTGGCCGGAACCACCTTGCCCATTGATCGCCACTTGGTGGCCCAACTCCTGGAGTTTCAGGAGCCCACGGCCAACAGCTTGGACTCCTCGGCAGATCGGGACTTTGTGTTGGAGTGTGCGTTTGCTTTGGCCGTGTTGGCGTTGCATCTGAGCGGTTGGGCCGAGGAGTGGATAATTTGGGCTACGGGAGAGTTTGGGTTTTTGCAACTCCCGCAGGAGCTTTGCACCGGCAGTTCCATCATGCCCCAGAAGATCAACCCCGATCCCTTGGAGCTGATCCGAGGCAAGGCAGCTCGAGTGGTGGGCAACTTGACCACTTTGTTGGTGCTTGTGAAAGGGCTTCCGCTGGCCTACAACCGCGACTTGCAAGAGGACAAGCCGCCGGTATTTGACGCCTTTGACACCATCAACGACTGCCTGCAGATTGCCACGGCAGTGGTATCCGGGGCGCAACTTGATCGCCAACGCATCGCCGAAGGCTTGGAGTGCGGCTACCTGGACGCCACGGCCTTGATGGAATACATGATCCGCCAAGGCGTTCCGCAGCGACAAGCACATCATTGGGTCGGGCAGTTAGTGCGCCTGGCCAGCCAGCAGGGAGTGCCTTTGGCCCAACTGGAACTGGAACAGTTCCGCCAAGTGTGGCCGCAAGCCGACTCCGGAGTGTACCGAGTGCTGGGAGTGCGTCAGGCCCTGGAAGCCCTGAAAAGCTATGGTTCCAGTGGTCCCGAACAGGTTCGCCAACAAGTGCAAAAATGGAAAGCACGCTTGGGCATGGAGTAGAGCGGTCCGAATTCCTTGGCTCCCAGGGCACACTCCCAGTTTGGTCCCACACCTAACAACGAGGTGGTTTCATGAAAACAGCACTGGAAATACGCAGGCCCTTCCGAGCTCTACTTGGGAAGCACTTGCCGGTGGGGAAGGTGCTTTTGGGGGTGGTGCTGTTGACCTCAGGGGGAGTGTCGCTTGCTTGGGCCCAACAACCCCCTAAGAAAACCACGCCTGTTGAAGCCCCCGATCCGTTGATTCAGGCTTTGCTGGAAACCCAGCCTCGGGAACCTTCGGAGTTGGTTCGGGCGGTCAAGTTGCTCTTGAGCCGCCAGCGTCCCGAGTTGGCGCAGCAATTTGTCCAAAAGCTCCTTCAGGCCAAGTTGGACGATCAAGGATGGACCCAGCTTGTGCTGGAGCACGGGTTGGAAGTTTTTTCCCAAGTGGCCCAAGAGCCCAAACTAGCTCCGGCAGGCCAACAGCTTTATCGCCGCGTGCTTCAGGCCTTGCAGCGGCACTTGAAAGACCCTCAGCGGCTGCGCCAGGCAGCCTCGCAGTTGGAAGCAGTTTCTCCACAGCAACGCTACGAAGCATTTCGCACTCTAGCTTTGGGTGGGGAACAAGCAGCGGCAGCCGTACTGGAACATGTGGCCCAAAACCGCCCCAAAAACTTGGCCCCTTTTGTGGCCCTCTTGAGCTACTTGGGCAGCAAAGCTCATGGTCCGCTGCGAGCCAGCTTGGCCCAACCTGAACACTTCACCTGGCCCTTGGTTGTGGAAGTGGCAGCTCGGCAACGGTGGAGGGAAGCGGTCCCCTATTTGTTGGGCGTAGCTCGGGGAAGGGCTTTCTCCGCCACACAACGCCAACTCGCCCACACAGCATTGGTACGCATCTTGGGGCGGGAGCCAGATTACCAGCGCCTGGGGGCTCATTGGCGTGCCTGGGTGCGAAAAATCTACTACTCTCCTCCCGAAGCCCTCTGGCCAGAGCCTACTTTTACCCAATGGCAGTGGGCGGGAGAGCATTTGCAGGGACAGTCGTATCCTCGGGTCATGTTTCCTGCCCTTCGGGCTCGGGAGCTTATGTTGGCTCTTCATCGGGGAGGGCTAAGCACACCGGATTTGGCCCGAATCAACTACGCCTGCATGACCGAGCAACTGAAATGGCAACGCGGCGTAAGCCGACCACTGGAACCCAACATGAGATTTGTCTCCAACCCTCGGCATGCCCTGGAGGTGTTGCAAGAGGTGTTGGACCATCCGCGTGGTGTGGCTCAAGTGGGATTGTTGGAATACTTGTATCATCACGGAAATGCCCAGTTGCTTTACACTTCCCAGGGCGAGTCGCCGGTGGTTTTGGCCTTGGCTCATCCGCAGGCGATAGTGCGTCATGCGGCCTTGAGAACCATCTTCCGCTGGCAGCCCAAGGAGACGTTTCCCGGCTGCCACCGCGTGGTGCAAGCTCTGGTGCATATGCTGCGGGCTCACGATACCCGAGTGGTGCTTTTGGGCATGCGAGGCACGCAGGCGGCTTCACGGATTCGGGGGGTGTTGCGCCCTTTGGGCTACGAGGTGGTGATGTGTCGCACCACGCAGGAGGTGTTTCGTCAAGCTACCGCCCGGCCTGATTGCGAATTGGTGTTGGTGGACCCTTATTTGCCGGGAGTTCCGATCGGGGAGTTGGTGCAGCGTCTTCAGGCGGACTTTCGCACCCACGGGTTGGTGGTAGCCACCCTGTTGCGCTATGATCCTTTGGCCCCAGGAGGACAGACGCCTCCGGTGCGTGGGCTTCCGCAGTTCCTTCCCACCGAAGAGGTGGAAGATGCCCGAGAGCAGCTAGAGCAGCTTCTGGTTCGCCGCAGCCCCCTACAGCCCACCCGAGAACAACGCCTCCGTTTTGCCCAGGAAGGATTGCGTTGGGCTGCCCGGTGGTTGGAGCAGCCTCCTTCGTGGCTGGAGTTAAGGAGCCATCAGGAGGTGTTTGTTGCGGCCCTGGAAGTACCGGCCCTGCGAACCGAAGCAGTGGAAGTGCTCAGCCGCCTTGGCACCCCGGAAAGCCAGCAAGCCTTGTTGCTTCCCATCAACCGAGGTCTGTACTCCCTTCAGGAGCGGCAAAAGTGCTTGGAGGGTTTTCGGGCCAGTGTGAAGCGGTTTGGACTGTTGCTCACCCCAGGGCAGATCCTGGCCCAGTATGACCGCTACAACCGAAGCGCCACCGAAGATGCTCAAACCCAGGCTTTGCTCAGTGCCGTGTTGGATGTGATAGAACAGGCTGGCTCTGAGGTCCGGCATGCCTCCTCCCCTGGCACTCAGGATGCAGAGCCATGAGTCGCACGATAACGCTTTACGATCCGGACGATCCGGCTCGTCCTCCGATACCAGGGCTGATAGGCAGTGGGCCGGCGATGCAAAAAGTCTATCGGCTCACACGCCAAGTGGCCAAAAGCAAAGCCTCGGTGCTGTTGTTGGGCGAGACGGGAACGGGCAAAGAACTCATTGCCCGGGCCATTCACGAAAACAGCCCTCGCAAAAATGGCCCTTATGTGCGGGTCAACTGCGGCGCGCTGACCGAAAGTCTGCTGGAGAGTGAGCTGTTTGGTCATGTTCGGGGAGCGTTCACTGGGGCGATTGAAAACCGCATCGGACGCTTCGAAGCCGCCCACAAGGGCACTATCTTCCTGGACGAAATCAACACCACCACGCCCAAGCTCCAGGTGAAGCTGCTTCGGGTGCTTCAGCACAAGGAGTTTGAGCGTGTGGGTGATACACGCACCATCCGCGTGGATACCCGAGTGGTGGCGGCCAGCAACCGCGATCTGGCCGAAGAAGTCGCTGCTGGACGGTTCCGAGAAGACCTTTACTATCGGCTCAATGTGGTCACGATCCACATCCCTCCCTTGCGCCAGCGGCGCGAAGACATCGTGGACCTGGTCACCCATTTCCTGCAAATCTACAACGAAGAAAACGACCGCTATGTGGTCCACATTCAAAAAGAGGCCCTGGAAGCCTTGCAGGAATACGACTGGCCGGGGAATGTTCGGGAGCTACAAAATTACATAGAGCGAGCCGTGGTGCTGGCTCCTGGAGACGAGTTGACTTTGGACTTGCTTCCGGAGGTGGTGGTCCGAGGGCATCAAGCTCGACGCCAGCAACCCCCAGACGATATTGACCAACTCGTCGAACAACTGGTCAAAAAAGCCTTGGAGCAAACCGACCAGAACGCCACCAATTTGTACGAGACGATCGTCCATCGGGTGGAACGGGAACTGATCGCCCAGGTGCTTCAGCAGTGTAGGGGAGTTCAAGTGAAGACTGCCCACCGATTGGGTATCAACCGCAACACCCTGCACAAAAAGCTCCAGCAGTACGGCCTGGGCCCCAAAAACAACGGCTCCTGGCAATCGGGTTAAATCCATGAACACCACCGTGGTGTGGATCCTGGCTTTGGTGTATTTGGTGGCTTTGGCTCTGGAGCTGACGCGCATTTGGTTTCGCAGCTCTTTGCGGGGAGCTGCGTTGGTGGGCGTGGTGCTGGGGGGGCTGATCGTTCACACCGCCCTAGTGGGCTATCGTTGGGTGGCCCTGGGCCGGGACCCTTTTTCAAGCACTTTTGACTGGTGTTTGCTGGCAGCTTGGGCCCTGGGCGTGGTGTATCTGTACTTGACCCTCTATCATCCCAACAACCCCCTGGGTATCTTCCTGCTTCCTTTGGTGTTGGTGTTGGTACTTGCGGCGGCCACGGTGGCCTCTCAGGTGCCTTTTGCCCAAGCTCAAGAAGCCCAAATCTTGGCAACGGTGCATGGGCTGTCGCTTTTGGTAGGCACGGTGGTGGTGTTTTTGGGTTTGGCCACTGGAGTGATGTACTTGATCTCGGCCATCTGGATGCGGCGGATGCACCGCCCGGTGCGCCTGCTCCGCTTGCCCAGTCTGGAATGGCTTCAGCGAATCACCACCCGATGCCTGTTGCTGGCACTGGTGTGTTTGAGCTTGGGCTTTGTCACCGGGTTGGTGCTTTCTCAGTTGCGTCATGGCCATGTGGACTGGTCCGATCCGGTGGTGTGGAGTAGCAGTTTGTTGGTGGGCTGGTTGGCTGCCGTGGCGGTGTTCATTCTGGTTTATCGTCCTGCCCGACAGGGGCGTAAGGTGGCCTATTTGACCTTGGCCAGTTTTGTGTTTTTGCTCATAGCGCTTTGGGCGTTTTGGAGCACACCGGGGCATGTGGGCAAGTTGCCCACTCTCAACGGCTCGGCTCCTGAGGGTTCTGACCAGCTCACCTGGGGCCGAAGGTACACGCGCGGCAGCCTCAGGTTCCCACTCCCCAGAAGGAAGCTGGGTTATGATTCACCTGGTGGGCTGTAGTCACCACAACACGCCGGTGGAGATTCGGGAACGGCTGGCCTTCTCGCCCGAGCAGGCCCGCTGCGCCCTGGAGAGCTTCCGTCAGGAGTTCCCCCAAGCCGAGGCCGTAGTGCTTTCCACTTGCAATCGGGTGGAGTTCTACACGGCTGCCGAAAGCACTGCGGCCGTGGTGAGCCATGAACAAATGGCCCGATTCCTGGCCCACTTCCACGGCTTGGATCCGGACGCCGTATTTGGCCAACTGTTTCGTCACAGCGGGCGCGAAGCGGTGTTGCATCTGTTCACCGTTGCAGCCGGGTTGGACAGCATGGTGTTGGGCGAGCCTCAGATTCGGGCCCAAGTCAAACAAGCCTACGAGCTAGCCTGCCGGTGTGATACCGCAGGCCCTATCACTCACGCTGTGTTTCAGGCTGCCCTGAAAGCCGCTCGCCGTGTGAGCAACGAGACCACCATTCATCGCAAACGGGTCAGCGTGCCCAGTGTGGCTGTGGCCGAGTTCGCCAAGCAAATCTTTGAACGATTCGACGACAAACAATTGCTGGTCATCGGCGCCGGAGAGATGGCCGAAGAAACTCTCCGCTACGCCACCGATGAAGGAGCCCGACACATCACCGTGGTCAACCGCTCCTGGGACCGGGCTTGCCAGTTGGCCCAGCGGTGGAACGGCCAGGCTCGGCCCTGGGAAGAACTCCTGGACGCCCTGGCCCAGGCCGACATGGTCATCTCCACCACCGGAGCCACTGAGCCGATCGTGCGTCTGGAAGAGTTTCGCCAAATTGAACCGCTTCGCTACCAGCGTCCGCTTTTGATTCTGGACCTGGCTATCCCGCGCGACTTTGATCCGGCCATCGGCGATTGTTTGGGCGTGTATCTGTTCAGCATTGACGACTTGCAAGAAGTGTGTCGCCAGAACCTGCAAGAACGCCAGCGCGAGCTGCCGACCGCCATGGCTATCTTGGAAGAAGAAACCACCCAATTCATGGCCGAATTGAATCGCCGTGCCACCGGACCGATCATCCATCAGCTCAAACAAGATTGGCACCAGGTAAAAGAAGAGGAGTTGGCCCGACTGTTCAACAAACTCCCTCACCTGGACCAGCGTTCCCGGGAAGAAATTCGCTATGCCTTCCATCGTCTGGTCAACAAGCTCTTGCATCCGCCGCTGGAATCGCTGCGAGATCATGCCCGCGAGGGGGTGCCGCATGGGCTGCTGGAAGCGCTGAAAAAGCTCTTTCAACTGCCCGAGTAGTTGCTGGGCTTCAGCCCCTTATACAGAGAAGTTTGCCCGGTGGGGGCTTTTGTTCCCTGGGAAGGATTCCCACAATGGGGAAAACCCCCCTTGGGTTCATCAGACCTTGGGAACACAAAGGGCATTTTCTATGGCGCAGATGAAGATTCGTCGCATAGATGCTCGAGGGCAAAGTCCTCAAGCGGCAGTGGGCGAGTTGCTTGGGCGGTTGACGATTCGCGGAGACATCCAAAGCCCCGAAAGCCGCCGCCGCACTGAGCAGGCGTTCGGTAAGCCCTTGTCGCCTCAACAGGTGGTGGAAACCATTTGCCGGGAAGTGCGCACCCGAGGGCTGGAAGCCGTGTTGGAGTTCACGCGGCGCATCGACGCCGTGGAGCTGACGGCTGAGACGATTCGGGTCAGCCAACAAGAACTGGCTCAGGCCCATGCCCAGGCCGATCCTCAGTTTTTGCAAGTGGTGCGTCAGGTGCGCGAGAACATTTTGCGGTTTCAGCAAGCGGTGGTGCCCCGGGATGTGCGGATTCCCTTGCCTCAAGGGCGAGGGTGGCTGATGCAGCGGTTTGTTCCGGTGCGACGGGTGGGGGTGTGCGTGCCCGGGGGAGCTGCCGCCTATCCGTCCACGGTGCTTATGACTGTGGTTCCGGCCCAAGCGGCCGGGGTGCGCCAGATTGCCGTGGTGGCCCCACCCACCCCGCATGGAGCTTACAACCCCCTGTTGCTGGCCACTTGTTGGGAGCTGGGTGTGGAAGAAGTGTACCGTTTGGGAGGGGCTCAAGCGGTAGCAGCTTTGGCCTACGGGGTGGAAGGGTTGCCTCGGGTGGACATGATCGTCGGCCCAGGCAACTTGTTCGTCACTCTGGCCAAAAAGCATGTCTTTGGCGAGGTCGGCATAGATGCCCTGGCCGGGCCCAGCGAAGTGGTGGTGCTGGCCGACGCTTCGGCCCAAGCTGACTGGACCGCCGCCGATCTGCTGGCCCAAGCCGAACATGCCCCTGGAGCAAGCTTCCTGATCACCTGGCACGAGCCGCTGGTGGAACAGGTGTATCGGCAACTGGAACTTCAACTCCAGCGTTTAGCTCGGGCCGACTTGACCCGCGAAAGCCTGGAACAATTCGGCGCTTTGATCCTGGTGCAAGACCCGCAGCAAGCTGTGGAACTGGTCAACTTCATCGCCCCGGAACATCTGCACATTGCCACCAGGAACGCCGAGGAGTTGTTGGACAAGATTGATTCGGCGGGGGCAGTGTTTTTGGGCCATTGGAGCCCCGTGCCGTTGGGGGACTATGTGGCCGGACCTTCGCATGTGTTGCCCACCGGAACCACGGCCCGATTTGCAAGCGGGCTCTCGGCAGCCCAATTCGTGCGCTCCCACAGTGTGATCTGCTACGATGCCGAAGGTCTGCAACACGCCGCCGGTGCCGTGGAACTGCTGGCCCGAACTGAAGGGCTCCCCGCCCACTGGAACGCTGTGGAATGCCGACTCCAAGCCAGTTGCTGAGACCTGTTCCTATGGGTTTGAGCAAAACAGGTTGGACCTCGTTTCCGGTTTCTTGGCCTCCGTTGGAATCCGATGTCCATGATCAACCAGTATGTGCGGCCGGAGATTTTAAGCACCCCGGGCTATGTCCCGGGCGAACAACCTCAGGAGCAAGGGTTTATCAAGCTCAATACCAACGAGAACCCTTATCCACCCTCTCCGCGCGTGGTGGAAGCCATTCTTCAGGCGGCGAAACGCTTGCGGCTGTATCCGGACCCGATGGCCAACGCTTTCCGTCGCGTGGCAGCTCGGGTGCTGGGCGTGGAACCCCAGTGGATCCTGTGCGGAAACGGCTCGGATGACATTCTGACCATTGTGACGCGTACTTTTGTGGGCCAGGGTCAATGGGTACGCTATCCCCACCCCAGCTATGTGCTCTATCGCACTTTGGCCCAAATCCAGGGAGCTTACTTCGAAGAGGTGAGCTTTCGCCCCGACTGGACTTTGCCGGAGGAGTTTGGACGAGCTCGGGACGGATTGCGACTGGTGTATGTGGCCACGCCCAACAGTCCCTCGGGAACGCTGATCCGGCCGGAAGTGATTGCCCGCTGGGCCCAGCAATTGCCCTGTCCCATCCTGGTAGACGAAGCCTATGTGGACTTTGCCGATCAGAACTGCCTGGAGCTGGTGCGGCAGTATGAGAATGTGCTGGTGAGTCGTTCGCTGAGCAAGTCGTATGCTTTGGCCGGATTGCGGTTCGGGTTCGTGGTGGCTCAACCTCAACTGATCGAACAACTGGCCAAAGTCAAAGACTCCTACAACTGCGACGCTTTGGCCATTGCCGGAGCTGCGGCAGCCCTGGAGGATCAGGAGTATTTGGCCCAGATTCGGGCCCGGATTCTGGCCACACGCCGGCGGATGGCCCAACGGCTTCAGGAGTTGGGATTTCAGGTCACCCCCTCGCAAGCCAACTTCCTGTGGTGTCATCATCCCGAGCGACCCGCCCGGGAACTTTACGAAGAACTCAAAAAGTCCCGAATCCTGGTCCGCTACTTGGAATACCGTGGCTGGCCCCCGGGACTGCGGATCACCGTGGGAACCGATGAGGAAGTAGATCAATGCTTGGAGCGCCTGGCCCAGTTGGTATAACCATCGCGGGCTCCTGAGAGTCGGGTACGCAAAAACTCCTACAAGCCAGGGCAAAACCATGAGTTGCCGGTGGGAGACGGTGGCGGTGTTGGGCGTGGGACTGTTGGGGGGATCGGTCGGCCTGGGTTTGCTGGAGCAAGGGTTGGCCCACCGGGTCATCGGGCTGGCCCGACGACGCTCCACACTCAACCAGGCACGGCGCCAAGGGGCCATCACCTCCGGCACCCTTTTGCCCGAAAAAGCCGTCCAAGAGGCTCAACTCATCGTCGTCTGCACCCCGGTGGAGCAAATCGCTCCCTTGGTGGTTCAAGCTCTCCGGCTAGCACCTCCGGAGGCGATCATTACCGATGTTGGAAGCGTCAAGAGTCCGGTGGTCCAGGCGGTTTGGGAGCAATTGCCCCGGGAAGCTCATCGCTTCGTGCCGGCTCACCCCTTGGCTGGAAGTCAGCACTCGGGGCCGCGCTACGCGAAGGCCGATTTGTTCCGGGATCGGGTTACGGTGCTCACGCCGGTTCGCGGGACATCCCCCCCGGCGGTGCGGGAGGTGCAAGAGTTCTGGCGAGCCTTGGGTTCGCGCACCCTGAGGCTCTCGCCCCAGGAACACGATCGGCGTGTGGCTTGGACCAGCCACCTGCCGCATGTAGTGGCAGCAGCTTTGGCGACCACGGTGCCCGTGAAGTGGCAAGATCTGGCCGGCACCGGGTTCCGCGACACCACACGCGTGGCAGCCGGAGATGCCCAGCTTTGGACCCAAATCCTCCTGCAAAATGCTGCTCAAGTCCACCAGGCCTTGGCGACCTTTCAAAACCAGGTACAACAGTGGCTCCAGGCCCTGGAACATCAGGACCGCAAACGCCTCACCCAATTGCTCCAGAAAGCCAAACGACACCGCGATGCTGTGGGAAGTTGACATTCGGATGCGTCCTGGCCAGCAGGACCGCCTGGCCCAAGAGGTGGCCCAAGCTGCTCGTCAGCTCCATCTGGTCCCGGAGCTGAAAGTCCTTTCTGCCCGAGGGTTCCTCATCCAAGGGGAGCTTTCGGCCCAACAAGTGCAACAAGCTGCCCTGGAATTGCTGGTCGATCCGGTGGTGGAGGAATTTCGTTTAGGCCAGGTGGATGATCCCCAGCTTTACGCCCCGCGGGGAGAGCTTCCTGTGGTGCTTAGCGTGCTGCCCAAGCCAGGCGTGATGGACCCGGTGGCCGAAAGCACCCGGAAGGCTTTGCAGGACTTGGGCTATCAGGTCCACCAGGTGCGCACGCTGCGCAAGTTTTGGTTGCCGGAGCTTCCCCCGGAGGTGCTGGAGCGGTTGAAGGTGCGAGTGCTGGCCAACGAAGCCGTGGAGCAGGTGCACCAAGGGCCGCTTCCCTTGCGCAGTCTGGAGCTGGGACAGCCTTACCGATTCCAACTGGTGCGCGTCCCCTTGAGGGAAATGTCCCCGGAGGAGCTGGAACAATTGAGTCGTCAAGGACAGTTGTTCTTGTCGTTGGAGGAGATGCAGGCCATTGAGGAGTATTTTCGCCGCTTGGGCCGCGATCCCACCGATGTGGAGCTGGAAACCCTGGCCCAAACCTGGAGCGAACACTGTAGCCACAAAACCCTCAAGGGCCAGATCCTCTACGAAGACGAACACGGCCAGCGGCATTTCAGCAACATGCTTCGGCAAACGATCTTTGAAGCCACCCAAAAAGTGCGTCAGCGGCTTGGTCCTCGGGATTGGTGCGTGAGCGTGTTTGAAGACAATGCCGGGGTGGTGCGCTTCAGCCCCCGGCACAATCTGGTCTTCAAAGTGGAGACGCACAACCATCCTTCGGCCTTGGAGCCGTATGGTGGGGCCAACACGGGACTGGGTGGAGTGATTCGGGACGCGTTGGGCACGGGCTTGGGTGCCCGACCGGTGGCCAACACCGATGTGTTTTGCTTCGCCCCGCCTGACACTCCCCCGGAAAGCCTTCCTCCTGGAGTGCTCCACCCGCGACGCGTGATGCAGGGCGTGGTGGCCGGAGTGCGTGATTACGGGAACCGCATGGGCATTCCCACGCTCAATGGCGCCGTGTGTTTTGATCCACGCTATTTGGCCAATCCTTTGGTTTTTTGCGGCACGGTGGGACTGATCCCTGTGGATCGTTGCCATAAGCAGCCCCAGCCGGGCGATTTGATTGTCACCATAGGCGGGCGGACAGGTCGGGACGGAATCCACGGGGCCACCTTCAGCTCCGCAGAACTTACCTCCCAAAGCGAGGAGCTTTCCGGAGGAGCCGTGCAAATCGGCAACCCCATCACCGAAAAAATGCTCCTGGATGTGCTGCTTCAGGCCCGAGACGAAGGGCTCTATCACGCCATCACCGATTGCGGAGCCGGTGGCTACTCCAGTGCAGTGGGCGAAATGGGTGCGAACTTGGGAGCCGAGGTGGACCTGGACCGCGTCCCCTTGAAGTATCAAGGGCTCTCCTACACCGAAATCTGGATCTCCGAAGCCCAAGAACGCATGGTCCTGGCCGTGCCGCCCCAGCGGTGGCCTCGGCTGCAAGAGCTTTGCCGACGCGAGGGGGTGGAAGCCACAGTGATTGGCCGCTTTGTTCCTTCAGGCAAGCTGCTCCTTCGCTACCAGGGGCATGTGGTCGGGGAGTTGGAGATGGAGTTTCTCCATCGGGGGCGGCCGCCGGTGGTGCGCAAAGCCCACTTCCAGCCCAAGCCTCCTGAACCGATCTCTTTTCCACCTCGGCCCGATTGGGACCACACTCAAGACCTGCTCCGTGTGCTTGGTTGTTTGAATGTGGCCAGCAAGGAGTGGATCATCCGCCAATACGACCACGAGGTCCAAGGAGCCAGCGTGATCAAGCCATTGGTGGGGCCGGAAATGGACGGCCCCGGGGATGCCGCCGTCATCTGTCCTGAGCCGGAAAGTACCCAAGGGGTGGTCATCAGTTGTGGGGTCAATCCCCACTATGGAGACCTGGATCCCTATCACATGGCCGCTGCTTGTATTGACGAAGCGGTACGCAACGCGGTGGCCGTAGGAGCCGATCCGGAACGGATCGCCCTGTTGGACAACTTCTGCTGGCCCAGCACCGACGATCCCCAACAGCTTGGCTCGTTGGTTCGGGCGGCTTTGGGCTGCCACGATGTGGCTGTGGCCTGGAACCTCCCCTTTATCAGCGG
>JAJRRR010000260.1 GCA_024279285.1 Planctomycetota bacterium | reverse complement strand
TTCACGGAAAACTGCTCGTGTTGGCTCCACTTGGCCCAAACTCTTTGCTCCTGCGTGCTTGATCCCTTGGAACAGGCCTGGGCCGAACAGCCCAGGACGCTCGTGTGTGCCTATTTGCCGGTGGTGCTCATGGCCGCTTATGTCCAAGGGCTGCACAGTTCGGCTGTGGAGATTTGTGCCCAAGAAGTGGTGCAGCAGTTGCAGCGTTTCTTCTCCCTGTTGGAATCTCAAACGCAGCGAGGGCAAGAGTGGGTATGGGTGCTGGTGGACCCTTGGGGCTTGGAAGAGGCAAGAGAGCAAGTTTCCCTGGGGCAAGTCCTTCAGGAGCTTGGCTTGGCCGGGAGAAAGTCTTTTGAGTCCCCTGCCCGACAGTGGCAACTCCACCTGGAGCAGCAGGTGGCTTGGCTGCGAGGGCCTTTGCCGCTGGAGCCCCGTTGCCGGTATGGTCGAAGCTGGCAGGCCGGCTTGCCCGAGCTATTGGGACTAAAAAGCCCGGAGCTTGAGCACGAAGCCCACTTGGTTTTGACATGCGGCTCCGAGCGGGTTTTTTCTCACGCGGAGTTGGCCGGGCAGGAGGGAACAGGCCACCTTGAAGCTTGGCAGTTGAGCAGATGGCTGGCCGCCTGGGGAGTGGACGCGCCAGGGCCAGTCCTCCCCAAAGCCACCCACGGACGAACTGCGCAGGAAGAAAAACTTCGGGGGTGGATTTGGGTCAACCAGCCAGGGCTGCTGCCCAGTGCGATCTTGGCTGATCTGGATCTGGCCGGACTGGTACTTTCCCACTGGGGAATTTAAAACAAACCAGGGTGCACCTTTCCTGGGAGGTTTTCTCCAAGCACCAGCAAACAGGGGAGTGCCATGAGCCAAGCCGAACACATCTGCTGCCACACCCCGTGGAACATCCCGTTTCGGCGTGTAGGGTTTATCTCCACCCGAATCTCCGGCACCGATGGCGTGAGTCTGGAGATCGGCAAGTGGACCGATGTGTTGGAGCGAATGGGGCTGGAGTGCTACTTCATCGCAGGCCAAAGCGACCGCCCTCCGCAGCGCACGATGATCATTCCTGAGCTGGACTTCCGTCACGAAGTCATCCAAGAGATCACCACCCAAGCTTTCCAACGCCAGCTTCGCTCCAGGGAACTGAGTGCCAAAATCCACGAAATGACCTGGCTCATCAAAGAGCGGCTCTATCAGGCCATTGACCACTTCCGGCTGGACCTGCTGATTGCCGAAAATGTGCTGACCATCCCGATGAACATCCCTTTGGGAGCAGCGTTGGTGGAGCTGCTGATTGAAAGCGGGATGCCCTGCGTGGCTCATCATCACGACTTTCACTGGGAGCGGGAGCGGTTTTTGTTCAATGCGGTGGAGGACTATTTGCATCAGGCGTTTCCGCCCCCTTTGGCCCAAATCAAACATGTAGTGATCAACTCGGTGGCGGCCGAGGAGTTTTGTCGTCGCACGGGACTGAGCTGCCATGTGGTGCCCAATGTGATGGATTTTGACAACCCGCCCGATCCGCCCGATGGGTTCACTCAGACATTGCGCGAGGACCTGGGCTTGGGCCCTGAGGACTTGTTCTTCCTCCAGCCCACCCGCGTGGTAGCCCGAAAGGGCATTGAACACTCCATTGAACTGGTCCGCCGACTCAACGATCCCCGGGTAAAACTGGTCATCACCCACAGCGAGAACGACGAAGGAGAGGCTTATCCCCGCCGAGTGCGAGACTATGCCCGACTCTTGGGCGTGGAAGTGATTTTTGCTTCGGATCGCATTGGGGATCGGCGCCGCGTGCACGATGATGGACGCAAGCAGTATTCCATTTGGGATGTATACCCTCATGCCGATCTGGTGACCTATCCGTCTACTTATGAAGGTTTTGGCAATGCTTTTCTGGAGGCCGTTTACTACCGCAAGCCCATCTTTTGTAATCGCTACACGATCTATCGCACCGACATAGAACCGTGTGGGTTTGAGGCCATTGCCATGGACGGGTTTTTGCTGGACGAGGTGGTGCAGCGTGTGCGTCATGTGCTGGAAGATGAACAGTATCGGCAACGCATGGTGGAGCACAACTACGAAGTGGCCCGACAGCACTTCTCCTACACCCGACTGGAACAAGAGCTGACGGTGATCCTGACCGGAGGGATCAGCCGCTGTCAGAGCACTTGCCGCTGCATGTGTTTCTAGGTGACGGTTCGGAGCTTCGGCAGCTTTTGCCCAAATGTCATGAACCCTGCTCAAGCTATTGAACAAGCCTTGCTGAAGCATTGGCCGCCTCAGCAGTGGGGGGAGTGTGCTTCGGTGGTGGCCGTCTCAGGTGGAGCGGATTCGGTGGCCCTGGCCTGGGCTGTGCACCATTTGGCCCAAGCTCAAGTTCCCCACGCACTTCAACAGCAACGAATCCACTTGGCCCACTTCAACCACCACTGGCGTCCCAGTGCTGAGGAGGACGAGCAATTCGTGCGGCAATTGGCAAAGCAGTTGGGGCTACCGGTTCATGTAGGCCACGCTCCCAAAGAGAAAGCATCCTTGCGGCGTAGCGAGGCGGAGGCTCGGGCCAGGCGTTATGAGTTTTTGACCCAATTGGCCGGGCGCCTGGGTGCCCGATTCGTGCTCACCGCCCACACTGCCGACGATCAAGTGGAAACCCTGCTTCACAACTTGTTTCGTGGCACGGCTTGGGCCGGACTCGGCGGCATGCGCGTGCGAAGAGCCTTGAACCCCCTGGTGGTGCTTGTGCGCCCCCTGCTGGAACTGTGGCATGAGCAACTGGTGGCCTATTTGCAACACTTGGGCCAGCCGTGGCGCGAAGACCCCACCAACCGTCAACTTCGTTGGCGCCGGAATCGCCTCCGGCACGAAGTCCTGCCTTTGCTCAAGGGCATCTATGGTCCCAAGCTCCCCCAACGCTTGCTACACCTGAGCCATCTGGCTCAACAACTCTACGACCACTTGGCCCGTGAGGCTTCCTCGGTGCTGGAGCGGGCCCTAAGCGAAGAAACTGCCCAAGAGGTCGTGCTGGATCTGGCCCCTTTGATCTCGGTGCCAGAGGTGGTGCTGCAAGAAGCGTTTGTGCAGCTTTGGCGTCGCCAGGGCTGGCCCCGAGGAGCTATGACCCGACGACACTGGCGGGCGTTGCTCCAGATGGTTCGGACCAACACGGATTCTTGCAGTGTGCACTTGCCTGGTCCAGTGATCGTCCGCAAGCACGGTTTTCGGATGCAATTCACAGGGCCTTCCAATGGCTAAACCGTGGCGTGAAGCCCCTGCCCCTTCTCCATCACTGCTCCAGCCTGCGCTGTGTGCAGGATCGCTTGTTCTAGGGCGGTTCTTTTCCTACGCTGCACTTCTGCGAGGATTCCCCTCTGGGTGCGTAGAGGAGGCGACTCATGGACGAACTTCAGCAGCGGTTGGAGCGAGGTGGGCAGCGTCTGGTGGCCATGCTCGGAGCCAAGGAGGCTCAGCGCGTGCGCCAGGCATGGCGGCAGATCTCGCCGGAGTTTGAACGGTATGTGGTGGAGTTTCTGGCTGGAGAGATTTGGTCACGGCCCGGGCTGGACCAAAGAACCAAAAGCCTAGTCACCATCGCCGCCTTGACCGCCTTGGGACGCTGGCGAGGGATGGAGCTGAATGTGCGCATGGCTTTGCGCAACGGAGCCACTCGGGAAGAAGTTCTGGAGACCCTGCTGCACCTGGCCCCTTATGTGGGATTTCCGGCCACTTGGGAAGGGCTGACCATTGCCCAACGGGTGTTCCAGGCTTTTCCGGAGGAGTCTTCCTCCCAGTGAGTGCCTAAAATGAAATTGGTCCGAGGGGGAAACAGCACGGGAGTTCGGAAGAGGCAGCCATGAGTGCCGAACCGCTGCAAATGGTGGAAGAAGACCAAGCGGCATTTGAGCTTTTGCGTCGCCGGTGGTGCTTGCCACCCCGAGGGCAAAATGACCTGGAGGCTTTGGAGAAGATCGTGCGTCGTTGGGCCAGGGTGCCTTATGAGAATCTGAGCAAACTTCTCGTGGGTCAGGAAGCCCCTTGCAAGCGCCGCCCGGCTCAAGTGATCCGCGATCACCTGGCCCAAGGAGCCGGGGGAACTTGTTTTAGCCTCTCCGCGGCCTTGTGCAGCCTGTTGCGGTGGTACGGCTGGGAGGCCCAGGTGCTGCTGGCTGATCGGCACTATGGACCCGACACCCATTCGGCCTTGTGCGTTTGGGTCCAAGGACGCCCCTATCTGGTGGACCCTGGCTTTATGATTAACCGTCCTGTGCCTCTGGACGCCAACGAGCCTCTCCACCTCTCCCTCCCCCAAGGAAAACTTATTCTCCGCCCTCAAGCATCCCAGCGTTTGGAACTGCTTACGCCGGGAAACCAGGGTCTTCAGTCCCGACTGTGCTACAAAACCCGTCCTGCGGACGAGGGAGAGTTTTATCGGGCTTGGGAAGCCTCGTTTGATTGGGACATGATGCGCTACCCGCTCCTTTGTCGGCAAACCCCGGATCAGCTCCTCTATCTGCGAGGAAACTACTTCCAGTGCCGAAGCGCCCAGGGCACGGTGCGACGGCAACTTTCCAAAGAGGAAGTGCCCCGAGTGATTGCTCGGCACTTCGGGCTGCGAGACCAGTTGATTGAAAAAGCCCTGCACCTTTGGACTCAAACCGAAGGTGGCATCCGTGGCCGAACCCTGTGAACCCGAACCCGTGAAGCGAATTGTGGCGGTGCTTTGGGCCTGTGCCCAAGCTCGGGACGAAGCCCTCCTGGAACTTCAAAAGCACTGGGGGCCGGCGGATTACCAAAGCCCCGACTTTCCTTTTGATGTGACCGACTACTACCAGGACCAGATGGGCAGAGAGCTTTTCCGCCGCTTGGTGAGTTTTGAGCAACTGGTGTCGCCGGACTGTCTGGTGCCGGACAAGCTACTGTGCAACGCTCTTGAAAACCGTTTCCGCACTTCCCAGGGCCGTCGCCTGGTCAATCTGGACAGCGGCTACTTGGACCACAACAAACTCGTGCTGGCTTCGGCCAAGGCGGCGGGTCAGAAGATTTATGTAGGTCAGGGGATCTGGGCCGACATTCAGAGTCGCTATCGGCGTGGGCGCTACGAGCCGTTTGAGTGGACTTTTCCCGACTTCCGCTCCACACGGTACGATGAACCTCTGCGGCACATCCGGCAGCTTTATCTTCAGCAGCGACGCCAGCTCCTACATCGCGGTTAAACTGGAACCCGAAAACTATCGTGGGAGTTGGGCTTCAAGGGGTGATATACTAAGCGGGCTTGGCGCTTGGAACAAGTAAGTCTCCCGCTGCAAAACTCAAGCACCATCATGAACTCATCGGAAAAAGCGTTTTCTGCCCCGTGGAGTTTTTTGGTGGCTGCGGCTGCCGTGGTGGTGGTGGTGGCCGGGCTGCGCGAAGCCCAAGGGCTGCTGGCTCCGTTTCTGCTGGCGGCGTTTCTCGCCTTGCTGTGCACTCCTCCGCTGCAGTGGCTTCAAGAACGCAAGCTCCCACTTCCCGTGGCCCTGTCGTTGGTGCTGGTGATGGTGGCCGCAGTGCTCTTTTGGCTGGTTTCCACGGTGAGTCAATCCATTGACCAGTTTGTCAACAACCTTCAGCGTCCCGGCGGGTATGCAGAAACTTTGCATCAGAAATTGGAGTCCGTGATTTTGTGGCTCCAACAGCACCAGGTTCCGCTGCCTTCGTTGGCTCAGGCCCAAGCCATGACCAGTCAAAAGGGCCTGGAGTTGTTGGGCAGTATGCTATTGAGCTTCGGCACGGCCATCAGCAATGTGCTGCTGGTGCTGATCATTCTGGTGTTTATGCTTCTGGAGGCATCCAGCTTTCCTCGGAAGCTTCAGGCTATTTCCCGTGATAACCCGGAACTGGAACGCCACCTGCACCAAGTCAATCGGGCCGTGCGGCGCTATGTGTCGCTGAAGACCACCCTGAGCTTGCTCACTGGGGCCCTGGTGGCTGCATGGCTTTGGTTCCTGGGCGTGTCCTACCCGTTGCTCTGGGGCACGGTGGCTTTCCTACTCAATTTCGTCCCCAACATCGGTTCTATCCTGGCCGCGGTGCCCCCGGTGCTCTTGGCCCTGTTGGAGCAGGGTTGGGGAAGTGCGTTGTATGTGGTCCTTGGCTATGGACTGATCAATGCTGCGGTGGGTTATGGGCTGGAACCGCGTCTGATGGGCCGAGAGTTGGGGCTCTCCCCCTTGGTCGTGTTTTTGTCTTTGGTGTTTTGGGGATGGGTGTTGGGTCCCGTGGGCATGCTCCTTTCGGTTCCACTGACCATGATTGTGAAAATCTACCTGGAAGCATTTCCCCAAACCCGATGGATAGCCGTCCTGTTGGGCCCCGATCCTAAAGGGTAAACTCCAAACACTCTGGACCTTGTTTCCACCTTGTCGTTTGTGCTTTTCAAAAGCCCAGAAAAATAGCGTGTGGAGAAAAGCTAAACGGTCAGGAGCTTTGAGGAGGCGCGTTATGCAACTTGCCCTTTATGGTTCTATTGCGTGGCGGCATCCGTTGGGTGTGGGGCAAGTGGTGCGTTGGGCCCAGGAGTTCGGCTGGGACATGATAGACCTGCGCGGAATGAGCCTGGACGCGCCCGGTCAAGTGGAGAAGCAGATTGTGCCCTGGGGATATGACATGGTGGGACCGCGGCACATTGCTCCCCAGGCCCGGGATCAGATACGAGGCATGATCCAGGATGCCGGCTTGGAGCTGTTGTGCATTTATTGTCCAGTGCCGGTGCATGTGCCGGGCCCCTGGGGCCAGGAACTTCGCCAGTTGGCCGCTCAGTATGTGGACCTGGCCGCCCAATTGGGAGCCCAGTGGCTGCGGCCCATCAACAACACCCCCCAACTGCCCGATGGCACGCTGCTGGGACAGCAGGAAGCTTTTGATCGCACGGTGCAGGGCTTGCAGGAGTTGGCACAGCGTGCCGCTTCTTGGGGAGTAGGGCTTTTGCTGGAAAACAACGAAAACACCGTCACTCCCGGTGCCGAAGAGCTTCTGCAAATGAAGGCGGCTTTGCAGGAACTGTGCCGGGTGGGTGTGTGCTGGGATGGAGCCAATGCCTACATGCAAGGTCTGGACCCCGCTGATGAGCTGGCCATGTTGGAAGATCAAGTGGATGTGATCCATGTGAAGAATGTCCAGCGTTGTGCGCCGGGGCAGGAGGGATACATGCCTCGAGGCAACTTCAGCTATCGCTGGACCCCCTTGGAGGAAGGCGATCTGGACTGGCAAGCCTTGCTCACTCAGGCCCGAAAGCAAGGATTCTCCGGTCCCGTGGTTTATGAGTATGTGAACCCCTTCAAAGGTATGCCGCTGCAGTTTTGGGAACGCATGCTCCCTCCGGAACAAGCAGCCCAGAGAGCCAGTCAGTTTTTGCGTCGGGTGCTTGGTGGATAGCAAACTTCGAGCCACATGGAAAAATCCCGTCCCCGTTTTTCCCAAAGAGGGGAAAAGCCGATGTTTTGGCATGCTTTGTGCTCCTCCTGTTTCCA
>JAJRRR010000259.1 GCA_024279285.1 Planctomycetota bacterium | reverse complement strand
GTTTGTGGCCACGGGAGTGCGGCCCACCTTCATGGACCGCTTGGAAGCTGCCGGAGTGCGACTCCCCGCCAGCGCCTTCCGAGAACGCGTCATGCTGGAAGATCGATAGGAGGTCGGGGGTCTTGGACAAGCGTCCAGCTTCCGCTGCAGGGGACAGGGCACATGGTCTTGGGACTTGGGTCTAAGGGCGGGGGTCTTGGGAAATGAGCGTGCGGCCACCCCACTGCGCAACTGATGCCGTGTGCCTCCACCCTAGATGCCAAGACAGCCAAGGCGCCGGACCAGCGGGTCGCTGCTGCCTTTACTCTTATCTGAAGGCTCCCGTGCCCATGGGGAGTGCTATGTTTGAATAGCCCCGGGGCCCTTGGGGCCTGGAGGGCAGTGCGCAGTTTCCTCAACGGGCGAGGCAAGCCATGTTCTCTTGGCCGGTTTTGATCACGGTGGTGGTGTTTGTGGGCGTGACGGCGGCGGTGGTCGGCGTGGGCTACTTCTGGACTGAAGACCGCCGCCGGAAGATGGAATCCCGGCTGGAAATGCTCACCACCGTTCGGCAAGAAACACAACAGCAAACCTCCGAAACCATCGTCAAATCCGGCGTGTTGGAGCCGGAGCAAGAAAGCTGGCTCCATCGGTTCCTGGCGGACCATCTGAACCTGGCCCTGCTGATGGAGCAGGCCGATGTCCACATGCCAGTGGTGCAGTTTGCTTTGGTGATCGTAGGGGCCGGGGTCCTGGGTGCCGTGGCTGCCGTGGTGTTGGGCAAAGGGGTGCTTTGGTCCGTGGCGGGTTTGGTTGTAGGGTTGGCGGCCCCGGTGCTATGGCTGCTGCATCGTCGGGCCCGACGGCTCAAAAAGTTCACTGCTCAATTGCCTGATGCGTTGGAGCTGATAGCTCGGGCACTTCGGGCCGGACAAAGTCTGGCGGCGGCCATTCACTTGGTCGGGGAAGAGATGAAACCTCCCATCGCCCAAGAGTTCGCTTTGGCCTATGAGGAACAAAATCTGGGCATTCCCCTGGAGGAAGCCCTGCGCAACATGACCCGACGCGTCCCTTCCTTGGACCTGAAGTTCTTCGCCACCGCCGTGGTGCTTCAGCGTCAGACCGGTGGAGATTTGGCCGAAGTGCTGGACAAAATCAGCCACCTGATCCGCGAGCGGTTCAAGATATGGGGCCAGATCCAGGCCCTCACCGGCGAAGGACGCATGTCCGGCGTGGTGCTGTTGGCTTTGCCGCCGGTGCTGCTGGCTGTGATGTACTACCTCAATCCCGACTACACCTCCTTGCTCTTTACCCACCCACAAGGGCAAAAAATGCTGGCCGGTGCGGTCATCATGCAGATTTTGGGAGCATTGGTGATCCGAAAAATCGTCAACATCAAAGTGTAAGTTCGCCAAGCCGAGAGCCGGATAAGCCATGAGTATAGAAACATTGACCCCCTATGCGGTGTTTGGGTTTGTTACTTTGTTGGGCTGGTGGCTGTTGGAGGTGGCGGCCAGTCGCGGGGCCAATCTGGCTCAACGGCTGGAAAAGATCCGCCGAAGCTCCAAAAAAGGCCAAGAGCCTCAGCCGCCGGAACAGGTCAACCCTTGGGCCAAATTGCTGGAAACGGCCTCCACGGCCGGAAAAGTTCTAGAGCCCCGAAACGAATATGAAGAAAGCAAGCTGCGCGGACGCCTGGCCGCAGCCGGGTTCCGAAGCGAATCGGCTCCCAGTATCTTCTTGGGCATCAAGGTCATCCTGGGTGTGGTGGCGTTTCTGGCGGCTGGAGGGACTGCCTTGTTCTCCTATGGAATGAGCCAAAAAGCCCTGCTTTACTGCATCCTGGCCGGAGGGCTGGGCTTTTACCTGCCGGAGCTAGTGCTCACTTATCTGGTCAAGCGACGCAAACAAGCTATTTTCCTGCAACTGCCGGATGTGCTGGACCTTTTGGTGGTGTGTGTGGAGGCCGGCCTAGGTCTGGATCAGGCCATGCGCAAAGTGGCCCATGAACTCCGCGAAACCTGTCCTCAGTTGTGCGAGGAACTGGCCATTGTGAACTTTCAGATCCAGATGGGTCGCTCTCGGGCCGAGGCTCTTTATGAGTTAGGCTCTCGCACCGATGTGGACGACCTGCGTACACTGGCCGTTACGCTCGTGCAGGCCGAAAAACTGGGCTCCAGCGTGGCCCAAGCCCTTCGCACCCAAAGCGAAGCCTTGCGCACCCGACGACGCCAAATCGCCGAAGAAAAAGCTGCCAAAACCGCCGTTAAGCTCATCTTCCCCTTGGTGCTGTTTATCTTTCCCGGGATTTTCGTCGTGCTGGTAGGTCCGGCTGCGATTCAAATCTCCGAAAAGTTCCTCAACCGCTAGGGTTTGCCCGATGCCCGGACTGGGGGCACAACAGCGCTTTCGGTTCCGGGAATCTTGGCACTTTTAAGACCAAGAAGCTGGAGAAGACTAGGGCTGAGAAGGCCGTTGGGCAACCACTTGGAGGCGATCTTCCACGCGGCGCACGCCCGGCTCCAAGCGGACCAAGGCCACCAGCAGCTTGCGTGCCTCAGGGCTTGCCACTTGGCCTTCCAAGATGACCGTGCCCTGCTCGCCTGCCCGAACTTGAACCTGATTCCACCGACCATCGCGTTGCGTCATTTGCACAAGCCGCTGTTGAACCTGGAGGGCCAGTTGGGATGGGGGAACCGGTGAGTAGGAAAAACCCACTCGCACCTGAGGGCGAAACATGGTGGAAGCTGCTTGGGAGCCGGGCGTTCTGGAGGGGGAAGTGGTGGGACGGAAGCGTCGCATCTGCCCTGGGGCAGCAAATCGGGCAAAAGTTCCTCGTGGGGAACGGTTGAGTCGTTGCTGTCCGGCCAATTGGTTGCCAACGAATCGCCCAGCCGAGTCGTCGCGTCCGACAAACCCTTCGGCCCGACCCGCCTGACCCGACGAAACTCCTCCCACCACCAGTCCTCCGGGAGTTTGCAGTCCTTGGGTCAATCCGCCCAAGGAACTTCCCACGCCGGAGAACACGCTGGTGCCCAAGGTGGTGCTGCGTCCGGCAAACGAGCCTCGGGCATTGGAACCGAACTGACTTACCGGTCCTCGGGAACCGAAGAGAGTTTGTGCTTGAGCCTTTGTTCCGCCCAGTGCCAGGGCCACCGCCACAGAGATCACCACTGCAGTCCGCATGGCTGGAGCTCCTTGGGAGGGTGAGAAATAGCCACGCAGCCCTGTTGTAGTTTAATCGGCTTTTACCACCCAGGCCAACGGAAAGATTTTCCCAGGGTGCGGATGTGCCAGGGTGCGAGCCTACACTTTGACCCAACCGCTCTTGGCGGCCGACTCGTATCCGGCCAGCAGCCAGTGCTGCACCCGAGCTGCTTCCAGGGCGGTGATGTCGGGCCGGGTGCCTTGGTCCAGGTGGTCCACAAATCGTTGAATGTCGTCCTTGCCCCAGGGGGGCAGGATCCAGTCTTGCTTGGGTGGAGTGTGCATTTCTTCCAGGGAGGAACTCCAAAAGCCCATCGGGTCGCCCGGGTGACGCTTCGCTCCCGGCCACGGCTCCTGTGCCCAAAAAGCCCAATGCGGCTCGTGCACATCAAGCAGCTTCGCTTCTGCACTGCCAGCCAGCACAAGCCGATGAATGCCCGAGTGAGGATGGGAACGCCAGCCGGTCCGGCCCACCCGAACCGTCATCACTCCTCCCCCTTCCAGCTCCAACAACGCTGCGGCAAAGTCCTCCATGTCGGCCGCTTGGTTTTCGCTAAAGAAATAGTTGCCCGTGATGGCATAAATCCGCTTCACACATGGTCCCAGCATGTGGTGCAAAGCCGTCAGACAATACACGGCAATGTTGGTCCATTCGCGTTTGGTAAGGGGGGCTTCTAGCAACCGGGGTTCAGGGTCTTCCCGACGCGGGTGGTCCAAAGTGGCCGTGCCCGGGTGGCCCTTAGCAAAAAACAGCTCGTAGTGAAGCTGGTCAAACCGCCCTGTTTGTTGAAGCAGAGCACGAGCCTGTTGGACCTGAGGCACCCAAACCAGGGAAAACATCTGGTTGGGCACTTGGGCCTGAGCCATGGCTTGGGCCACGGCTTGAGCCTCTTGCCGGGTGGTGCACAGGGGCTTGTCCAGATAGACGGCTTTGCCAGCTTGGGCAGCTTGCACTTCCAAAGCAGCTCGCCGGTCCGGCTCGCCGCAAACGCTGACAATGTGCACTTCGGGTCGGGCCAATGCAGACGCGTAGTCTTCCCAATAAGGAATCTGCAATCGCTTGGCCCATTGGCGATTCAGCTCTCGGCGCCGTTGGGTCAACTCTCCTGCGTCGCTCAAGCCCACCAGACGACACCGGGGATCCTGAGCAAACGATTCGGCATAGTTTTCCTGATGGGTGAACTTGCCGGCCACGAGCAGCACGCCCCAAGGCTTGGGCACCCCTTGGAGCTTTTTCCAGTTTGGCTCTTGCTGCGGCAGGAGAAGTTCCGAGGAAGTTTGTTCCGGAATGGTCTGCCACGAGGAATCCGCTTGCCGCACAACAGCTTCGTTGCTTTGCAACGCAAGCTGCAAGCCTTGAGCCAAAGAGGTATCGTCGGCATTTTTCGGAGGATTCCAGCTTCCTTGCAACTCCGTTGGCACTCCCTGCAACGAAACCACTCCCTTGGTCCCCACAACCACCAGTTGCCAAAGCACCGCTGGAGCTCGTTGAGTTTGCCACAAGCTCACCAGGGCGGTCTGTCCTCGGGCACATCCGGCTAGCAGATGAAGCTGTCCTGGGGGAGCAAGTGCCCCCCACCGCTGAACCTCGTCTCCACACACGCGCTGCCAGTGATCCAGCAACGCAAGCGCCACCTCCTGAAGCGAAGGGCCTTCAGAGGGCAGAGCCAACGCCACGCGCAAGGAGACCGGAGAGCCGCTACGCTGACTCCAAGTGGACCACGGCTTTTGTCCCAGGGCCCAATTCCACAACTGCTGCCAAGTGAGTTGACTTTGTGCCTCACTCATGGTGCGCTCCTTGGACGAGCTGCCTGAGCGTGCGTTCACCTTGCCCATCCAGGGTGATGGGGTGCTTTCATGCTAGCCGATTCCCCGGCCAACAAAAGAGAAAAACCTTGTCCCTTTTGCAGTCAAAGACAAAAGTGGGCAAAAGGCATCCAGAGGGTTGTGTTTTGACCAAGTAGAGAGTGCCATGAGCCGATCAAGCGTGTGGCGGATTGCCTGTTTTGGTGGGATTTACAGCAACCATCTGGCTTTGGCCCAGGCCCTTCGGGATGCCAAAGCCCGAGGGGCACAAGCCCTGTTTTGCCTGGGCGACCTGGGAGCGTTTGGCCCCCATCCAGATCGGGTCTTTCCCTGGTTGCACCAGTACGAAGTCCAGTGCCTTCGGGGCAACTACGACGACTCCCTGGCCCGAGGTCTGGACGACTGCCAATGCGGGTACACGGACCCTCGGGACAACTACTTTGCCCGAATCAGCTACCGCTACACCTACCAACACACCAGCCCGGAGAACCGACGCTGGTTGGGCACCTTGCCGGAGCATATCCGCCTGGAAGTGCAAGGGCTTCGGGTGCTGATGTGCCACGGCAGTCCTAGGCGAATGAACGAGTTTTTGTGGGAATCCACCACTTCCACCCAGTTTTTGCAATACCTGCTTCGGCGCTGGCAGTGCGATGTGATCCTGGCCACGCACACCGGAATCAAGTGGAAGCGTCGCTTGGGCCCTCGGCAGTGGTTCGTCAATGTGGGCGTGTTAGGACGGCCTGAGAACGACGGGCGGACCAATGTCTGGTACACCCTGCTGGACTTCTTCAGCGACGGAACGATGAAGCCCCAGTTCGTGCCGGTCTTTTACGACCACCACCGCCTCGCCCAAGAAATGCGTCAGGAAAAACTGCCCGAGGAATTCGTCCAAACCATCCTCACCGGCTGGTGGACCACCTGCCTGGAAGTGCTCCCTCAGAAAGAACGCCGCCGAGGGAAGTATTGAGGGGCTTGGGGATTGGAAGGGATGGAGGCTTGGGTGGCTGGGAGGAGAAATCGGGAATTAGGTGGCCACTTGGGGCATGCGCCAAAACAAAGGCAAGCATATCTCTTCACGCGCCGCAAGTCGCAAGCCGCAGGACGCAAGCCGGCCTGCAGCGAAAGCTCCCCGTGGCAGTGGTTTCCCCACTTGCCCGGGCTGAAGCCTGGGGCTTGTTGATTGCATTCTGATCGCGTGCCCTGGGGTTGTCAGTGGCCAGGGATGGGACTTCACCGGGCAGGGTAGGATCTGGCTAATGGGCGGAGGGTGGAGAGTTGGGTTGAGAGGAGAGCAGCGCAGGAGCTTCGGCTTGGGTGACTTGAGTCTGGCTGTGGATGAGTTCTCGCGCGCCGGATCGGGCTTGGGTCAGGGCCATTCGGGGCACCAGACCCAAGAGCACCACCAAGCCCAACGCCGCCCAAGCTCCGCAAACGGCTCCTCCGGCCGGTTGGGCCATCTGGCCCGATGGCTCACGGAAGAACATGCTGCCGATGATTCTCAAGTAGTAGGCTGCCGCCACGGCGGCATTGAGCACGCCCACGATGGCCAACACCACAAACCAAGTGGTGATTTGGGGACTTTGGCTTTCTCGGGCAGTTTCCACGGCGGCATAGAACAGTCCAAACTTTCCCCAAAAGCCCACCAAAGGCGGAATCCCAGCCAGAGAAAACAGCAACACGGCCAAGGCCATGGCCAGCCCTGGGTGGCTGCAGGCCACTCCAGCAAGATCATCTACGCGTTCCACACGCCCAGGGGGCTGATCCCAAGCAGCCAAAACTGCGAATGTGCCCACGGTGGCCACAGCATAGGCCAAAGCGTAAAAGACCACGCTTGCCACCGCCCAAGTGCCATCCAGCCCTTGCTGTTGCATGGCCGCTGCAGCAGCCAGCCCGATGAGCATGTACCCGGCATGAGCCACCGAAGAATAAGCCAGCAACCGCCGCAGATGGGATTGCCACAAAGCCAGCGTGTTGCCCAGC
>JAJRRR010000258.1 GCA_024279285.1 Planctomycetota bacterium | reverse complement strand
GGGCACCTCGGCCCAAGAAGTTATTGAACGCATCAAACATCGCACCGACCTGGTGATGGTCAACCGCAATCAAGGTTCTGGCACCCGGGTGCTGATTGATCAGCTTTTGGGCGGGGTGCGTCCTCCTGGGTACGCCGTCCAGCCCAAGAGCCACAACGCCGTGGCGGCTGCGGTGGCCCAGGGCCGGGCTGACTGGGGTATTACGCTGGAACATGTAGCTCAAGAAGCCGGACTCCAATTCCTCCCCCTGCAAGAAGAACACTATGACTTCCTCGTCCCCCGCTCCCGACTTCATCGCCCGGCCGTGCAACAGCTCCTCAAGCTTTTAGAAGAACCCGAGGTGATCCGACAACTGGCCCAATTGGGTCTGAAAGTCAAACCACGAGAGGACAAAGATTCAACATGATATGATTAGGATTCGGAGAACAATTTTCGCTATCCTATTCCTAAATTAAATTTATAAAAGCCAAGCATGTTTAAGAGCTATCCGGGCATAATCTATTGAAACAAATGTTTTAGACGGCGACAATCAAAAATTTCCACATGCCAACAAGGAGCAGGATCTGTGCAGCTTTTGGGCTACGGTGAGGATGCGCTGACTTTGTGGATGTTGATGCAGTGCCTGGGCACCTTTCTTAAAAAGCTCGGGGACTCCAGCGATCCGCAACGATGCCTGGTGTGGTATCGGCCAAGCTTTGGAAGAAGCGGCGGCGACAGAAAGCCCCAGTTTGGAGAGTTTGACTTTATCATTTGCAGCCCAAGCTGCCTCTATCTTGGCGAAAACAAATGGGAAGGTTCGCAGGAAAGCACGGATGGAAAAACGCTGGATCTGCGCCCCGAACAGAAAATTCGGCATTTATTTTTCAGGTTCTATGTTCAGCAGTGGATTCAATGCCAGTGTTCTACATGGATCCAGTTCATCAGGTCATCCGCGGTGAAACAGAGCCTTACTGAATTTAATCGGCAGCTTCATGAGGAATTTGGTATCAGAAAAACTATTCCTAAGCCGGATACCAGATTGGCCAAAAACTTGGAATCCATTCTGAATGCTATTAAGAATTATTATCAGCATGTGCCGCCTGTTAAAGATATTTTGGTGTTTTTCTGCAGTCCAAAGTCCACACAATATCTTCCCGTCCGATCAAGTGGAAGTTTTCAAATTGTGCTGTTTGACTATTCACAGGCCAGCGAAGGCAACTTCATTCGGATGCTATGAGCTGATATGGGATTCTTGAACAAAACAACAGGCGGCAGAGTTTCATAAGCTCAGAGAGCTTCAATGCTCTTGAGATGGTCGGTTCCGGTGGCCACGGCTCCCCAAAGGCATCGCTGGGCGGCGTCCAGCAGTTGTTGGGGATCAAAGTTAGGTGGAGGCACTTCCACCGTGGCAATGCCCACATGCACATGCAAATTTCGTGCAGCAGGGCCTGCGGTTCGGGAGCTGACTTCACGCAACACATGCATCAACTGATAACCTAGCTCCACCGCTTGACACCGGTCGCAGTCCAAGAGCACCAAAGCCACCAACGCTTCCCGAACGACCAGGTGCCGCTTAGGCCACCAATCCACTCGCTTGCACGATGCATGGATAAGATCCCGAACCATCCTCCAGCGTACCAGGGGCAACTGTTGCTGGAGCTGTTCCAGTCCACTGACGGCCACCAACATCACACTTAGCGGCATGCGGCGCGAACGGCATTCCCAGGCACAGTTGCGGACCAGTTCCAGCAACCTAGGATCTGAAGCTCCCTCGCACCAGCACTGAGGATCGCTGGGGGAAGGGGATTCCGTGGAGGAGGCCGGCTCCGCAGGGGGCTGAGCCACGGTCGGAGCAAGCCGGGTAGCTTTGGTTCCCTGAACGGCCTCGTGCAAAGCCCGGCGCAGCTCCTGCTGGACCGACAGGGCCAAAGGCAAGGGGCCTTTGTCCCCTTGGTTGGCTAATGTGGCAGCGGCTTCTTGAGCTACCTGAGCCAGTTGGGTCTGGGCCCGTGAGAGAATCTGGTCCACATCCAGAGTTCCTAACTGCTCCAATTGCAGAGCCTCCGCTACGCATTGCACACCTTCTCGCACTTGGTACAAAATGCGCCGCACCTCCGGTTCGCCTAGGGCGGCTAGTTCCTGGGCCTGTTGAAGCAAGTTGGGCCAGGCTCCATCGCGCTGTTCAACCAGTAACTCGCAGGTGAGTACCCCCAACCGCACGGCCCCTCGTAAGGAGTGCAGGTACTCGGAATCTCCCAGTACAGGCTCCTCTTGTGACAAGGCGTCAATGAGGAGCTGAGGGAGCTGCCACTGATCAAGCAACCGGACGGTCAGTTCCACATGGTCCAGTCCCAGGTAAGCTCGTTCTTGGGTGCACAGATCGGTTTTCTGATCCCGAGCCTGATACCACAGTTGCAAGTAAGGCTGTCCGAGCATTTGGGCCAGAACCAGTTGTCCCAGTTGACGCAGCAGTCCGGCCACAAAAGCCTCATCGCCGCTTTGGCCCCAACCTCGCTGGTGGAAGCTCCGGGCAGCCACGGCTTGGCAAAGTGAAGACTGCCAGTAGTGGGCCAGAAAATCCGCTCCCAAGTTGCGAAACAGTTCATCGGGCAGACTGAAGCTCAACACCAGCAGCTTCAGTGGCACGGTGCCCAGCAGGGCCAACGCTTGGCCCAAATCGCCCACTTTACGCGAAAGCCCAAACAGGGAGCTGTTGACCACTTGAAGGATTCGGGCAGTCAGGGCCGGATCTTTTTCCAAGCATTGTTTGAGAGCCTGGGTGTCGACCTGAGGGTTGTTGGTCAGCTCCAACACTTCCATGGCCACCTGAGGCAGGCTGAAGAGTCGTCCTGCACATTGCGCCAGTGCCTCAGCCCGACACAGTCCCGGTGAAACCATGGAAGGGTTCAAAGGTCTTCTCCTTTTAACTTCAGCGCAGGCAGCCTGTTCCGGTCTTCGCCCCAGTGGAATGACCCTGTGCCCATAAAAGACTAGCTCAAAATCCCTACGATGAGTAAATCCGGTCGGAATTCCCTTGGCTTGGTTTTCTGTGAAGCAAGCTCCGCTAGCCGTGCTGGCAAAAGCCCCGAGGCGGTCAATCCGGCCTTTGTGGTGCGGGAAAGCCCAAATGGGAAGTGTATTCTCGACCAAGGTCCGCTTCCCACGGTATCCAGCTTGATGTTCCGAGCACCCCAGGAGGACAAGGGCCGTTGATAGCTTAGGAGAGGGTGTTCTGAGTTAGGGTGGAGAGACAGGGAAAGATGGGCATGTTACTTTTTCTTTTCGGGTCAGAAAAACTCTGTCTGTTGAGCGGATTGGCTGAACTTTGACGATTTTGCAGCCGATCAGAGGGATGCCGTCTTCCGGTGGAACTTCTGACGGCCTTTCCCCCCTGTTGGCAAGTGCGGACCATGATCAGGCGACGCTTTCGTGTGGTGCTGGTGTGGTGCTTGAGCGTGCTGGTGGCCATGCCGGGGTGCTGGCGCCAGCAGTTTGTGTTCCAGTCTCCGGATGTGCTGGACCACTATGTGGAAGTGGCCACTGAGTTGGAAGCTCCGCTGGTGGAATACGAGCCGCTGGCGGAAGTAACTCATGCGCTTCCACCATTGACGCTGGAGGATGTGGAGCGGGCGGAGTTTTGGGACATTTCGCTTCAGGAAGCGGTGCGCATTGCGTTGACCAACGCCAAGATTGTGCGACAGCTCAACACGCGTGCGGCTGGGTTTCCCTCAGCCGGAGGTCCTCTAGTGCTGCCCGCTCCGGAAGGCGTGCTTCGCCAACCGGATGCTGTGCCCACGATTTACGATCCGGCCATTCGGGAAACCAGTCCGGCTGGCCCGGTGCCGGGAGTGGAAGCTGCTTTGGCCGCCTTTGACGCTCAACTCAGTGCCAGCATGTTCTGGGAGCGCAACGAGCGGCCGGTGAATGTGGGCGGGTTTGGAAACTTCATCTTTGCTCGGGATTTTGAACAGGACCTGGGCAACTTCCAGGTTCAGTTGTCCAAGACGGCGGCCACCGGAAGCCAGTTCTTTGCCCGACACACGGTCAACTACGAATACAACAACAACCCCACCCGAGGCGCCCCAAGTGACTTCAATGTGGCGGTAGAGTTGGGAGTGACCCAGCCGTTGCTGCGGGGAGCGGGCACGCTGTTTAACCGCATTGCCGGTCCCTCGGCTGTGCCGGGGGTGTACAACGGAGTGCTGATTGCCCGGGTGCAACAAGACCAAAGTCTGGCCGACTTTGAAGCCGCCGTGCGCAACTTGGTCAACGATGTGGAAAATGCTTATTGGGAGCTTTACATGGCCTATCGGGCCTTTGACGCAGCTAAGCGGGCCCGCGACGACCAGTTGGAAGGCTGGCGCAAGGTCAAAGCCCGTGCCCAACAAGGGGCCGCCCAAGGTGATCGCGCCACCGAAGCCCAAGCCCGAAACCAATACTACCGCTTCCGTGCCCAACTGGAGGATGCCCTGTGCAACCTGCTTCGGACCGAGAACCGGTTGCGGTATTTGATGGGCTTGGCGCCTACCGACGGACGACTGCTGCGTCCCACAGACGAGCCTACTACGGCCAAAGTCACTTTTGATTGGTACGAAGTGCACCAGGAAGCGTTGATCCGCTCGCCGGAGTTGCGTAAACAGCGTTGGCGGGTCAAGCAGCGTGAGCTGGAGCTGATCGCCGCCCGAAACTTCCTCCTGCCTCGCTTGGACGCCGTGGCCCTGTATCGGGTGTTGGGTGCGGGGGATCAACTGCTGGACCCCAACGGGCGCGGCGTGCCTCCTTATCCGGGCAGCAATGCCTATGCCACGCTCACCGATGGCAACTACACGGCTTGGCAGTTGGGTCTGAACTTTTCCATGCCCTTGGGCTTTCGGCGTGAGCTGGCTGCAGTGCGCAACGCCCAATTGCTTCTGGCCCGAGAACGCGCCCGATTGCAAGAACAAGAACTGGAGCTGTCCCACCTGTTGACCGACGCGTTGCGCAACCTGGAGTGTGCCTATGCCTTGACCCAAACCCGTTTCAACAACTGGATCGCCGCCAAAGACGAAGTGGAGGCGGTCACCGAGCGGTGGAACCAAGGCGTGCGAGGAGTGATCTACAACGATGTGTTGGCAGCTCAAGCCCGATACACCGAAGCCGAAATTAACTACTACCGGGCTTTGGTCAGCTATAACAAAGCCATTGCGGCGGTGCACTATTACAAAGGCTCGCTGTTGGAGTACAACGGAGTGTACTTGGCCGAAGGTCCCTGGCCGCTGAAGGCCTATGTGGATGCCGAGCGTGAAGCGGCTCGTCGCGCAGCAGCGGCTCCGATCAACTATGTGCTTTCTCGCCCTCGGCCCTTCAGCGCCGGAGCAGTGCCCCAGCACTGGCACGGC
>JAJRRR010000257.1 GCA_024279285.1 Planctomycetota bacterium | reverse complement strand
GGACCTTCCCCTGCCTGGCTACAGGGGCTGCCCTCGCCAGCGAACGAAGGCTTCCATAGCGTAAAACTCCGGCAGTCCGATTCGGTTGTAGCACTCGGCGGTGTGGCGGTTGCGATCCTCAGCGCGTTGCCAGAACTCTCGGGTGTCGGTGCCCGGGAAAGGTGCCGTGTCTTTTTGCGATTCGTGGCGGAAAATGGCGGCTTTTTTCTGTTCCAGCTCCTGAGGGCTCAAAGGCACGGCAATCTCAATCTGGTGCAGCGGCCACTCCTGCCACGCCCCCCGATAAAGCAGAGCCTCGGGCACCTGTTGGCCTTCTTGTTCCATCTGTTCCAAAGCCGCAATAATCGCCTGAGCACAAAGCCGATGCGTGCCGTGCGGATCGGACAGATCACCGGCGATGTAAACCTGGTGCGGCCGGATGCTTTCCATCAACTCCTTAACAATTTGCACATCTTCTGGACCGATGGGTTTCTTGTCCACTTCGCCGGTTTTGTAAAAAGGCATGTCCAGGAAGTGAAGTTGCTGCTCGGGACATCCGCACACCGCAGCAGCAGCTTTGGCCTCACTCCAGCGGATCAGCTCTTTGATTTTTTGCACATCGGGGTGATCCGGTTCTCCGGGGCGTTTTCGGGCCAGGTGGTCCAGCACCCGTTGCTCAAACTCCACGCTTTTTTCCTGATCTATGCCAAAGCGGCGATTGAACTCCGCCACCAAGTCCACCAAGCGTTGCACATCGTGGTCAAACACGGCGATGTTGCCGCTGGTCATGTAGGCCACATGCACCTCGTGCCCGTCTTGCACCAACCGGATAAAAGTGCCGCCCATGCTGATGACATCATCATCCGGATGGGGGCTGAAGATCAGCACCCGACGCGGTTGGGTTCCGGCCGGATGGTAAGTAATGGTGTCCATCATCCACTGGAAGACCTGTTGGGCCAGATGGGCAGCGGGTCCTCGGGCTCTCAGGAGCTGATGCAACCCGTGGCAGCGGAAATCATCTTCGTCCAGCTTGAGCAGGGCTTTGCCGGTCTGCTGGCAAAGCCACAACACGGCACGCTTCACTAGCGCATCGGTCCACTCCACCGGACCCAACTTCCACGGCGTGGCCACAGCCGACAAAGCCGCTGCGGCGGCCTGATCCAGCAGAAACGAGGCGTCCGGATGCTGACGCAACAAGCTGGCCGGAACTTTTTCGCTCATCGGCTCCTCGGCCGCCCGACGCACCACTTGGGCCTTGTGCTCCCCGAGGGCCAAGAGCATGATTTTGCGGGCTTCCAGCATGGTGCCCAAGCCCATCGTGATGGCCTGGGTGGGCACATTCTCCTTGCCGAAAAACTGATTGGCCAGGTCGGCCCGAGTGCCCGGATCAAGAGTGACTAGCTGAGTTCGTCCGTTGGGAGGACTGTAAGGCTCGTTGAACCCTATGCGCCCATCACGCCCGATGCCCAAGAGCAACAAGTCAATGCCGCCTGCCCGCTGAATCTGCTCCTCATACCACCGACAGTGTTCCTCTACTTGCTCCGGGGGCACCGTGCCATCGGGAAAGAAGACATTCTCAGGGGGGACATTAACATGATCCAAAAACCGGCGTTGGATTTGTCTGCGGAGGGTTTGGAGCTGATCGGGCCGCAGCCCATAAAACTCCTCCACTCCAAAGAGAATCACATTGGAAAAATCCAGCCCTTCTTCCCGATGTAAACGGATCAGCTCCCGATAGACTCCCTGAGGCGTGCTTCCGCTGGGAAAAGCCAGCACGGCTTTTTGGCCGAAGGAGTTGCGCTGGCGGATCAAGGCAGCCACGGTTTGGGCCACGCATCGGGCCAGCTCCTCGTGAGTGTCAAACACATAGCAAGGCACACTGGTGCCACGGACCCTTTTGGCCGAAAGCGTGCTAGCTGAACTCAACACTGTCGCACTCATGGAACGCAGGACCTCACCAATTACCATACCACCGCTGGTGGCCAGAGCCGGCCACCGTGATTGTGCCTCAAAGTGGTTGGTCCACCCAGGACCGTTGCTCCCCGACCCTAACGCCTATTGTGTCATGCCCTCGGGGGAGTTTCCACCGCCCCGGCCTAACCCTTGGGAAACCCCCTGGCAGTTGCTAGGCTAAAGGGGCCTTTGCCCCGATCGGTCGTTTCCCATGCGCAAAAGGAGCTTGGAGATGACTTCGCCGAAGCGCTGGGTGGTGCTGATGGTGCTCATTGTGTCAGGGGGTTGGGCCGTTGCCGGCCAGCCACCCCGGCCCGCTCTGGTCGTGGTGGTGAGTGTGGATCAGTGGGCGTATGAGTATCTGGAGCGATTTGCCGAGAATTTTCATCCCCAAGGGCTGGTGCATCGGGTGCGCCGATCGGGCTTGTGGTATGCCAATTGCCTGCATCGGCATGCTTTTACCGTCACGGCGGTGGGGCACGCCGTACTGCTGACCGGCTGCTATACCCCCGAGCATGGAATCCTGGCCAACGGGTGGTTTGATCCCCAAGAGGGCAAAGTGGTCTATTGCGTCAGCGATCCCAAGCACCAGCTCGTGGGTGCCCAGGGTCCAGGAGCTTCCCCTCATCGCTTGTTGGCCGACACGGCCGGAGACCAGCTCAAATGGGCCACAGGCGGGAAGGCCAAAGTGTTTGGCGTGGCCATCAAAGACCGAGCAGCCATACTGATGGCAGGCCGCATGGCCGATGGGGCCATTTGGTTCACCGGAGGGCGTTGGGTCACTTCCACCTACTATCGCCAGCGTCCCTGGGGATGGCTGGATCAGTTTAACCAGCAACAGTCCTGGCAGCGTTATGCGGGCAAGGAGTGGACGCTGTTGTGGTCTCGGGAGCGGTATGTGCATGGTCCTCGGGAGGACAGCTTCGGAGAGCGTCCCGGTCCCTGGCTCTCGGCTGACTTTCCCCATCGGTTCGCCGGTGCTTCGGACCCAAGACGGTTGCTAGGTCAGATTGGGCTTTCCCCAGCCGGAAACGAACTGACCTTGCAACTGGCTCAACTGCTCGTGGTGCAGGAGGACCTGGGCGGGGACGAAGTGCCGGATTTGCTGTGCATCAATTTGTCCTCACCGGATTATGTGGGCCATGCGTTCGGACCCGAAAGCCTGGAAGTGGAAGACATGGCCTACCAGACCGACTTGCAACTGGGCCAGTTTGCCCAGTTTTTGGACGAGCAGTTGGGGTCTAGGCGTTGGGTCATGTTCGTTTCGGCCGATCATGGAGTAGCTCCCATTCCGGAGCGTGCGCAGCGGGCTGGACTTCCGGCCGGACGCGATCCGTTGGGTCGGATAGAAAAAGGGCGAATTCCCAAGCTGGAAGCCCAATTGGAAAAACACCTCCAAGCCCACCTGGAAGGCTGGAAACAAGGCATGCCACCGCTGATCCAGGTGGTGACTCCAGCGCAAGTCTTTCTGGCTCAAGAGCATCCGTTGTGGAAAGACGGGCGCAAAGAGGTGGCTCGGGCTCTGGCGCGCGACTGGCTGCTAGGGCATCCGGCTGTGGCGGCTGCCGCCACCCGCGAAGAGCTGTTGCGAGGGCGTGGGACACCGGGAGTGTTGGGGCTGATGGCCAACGCTTACCATCCGCGTCGCGGAGGGGATGTGCTGTTTGTGTTGCAACCCTATCAGGTTTATGGCTCGGCGGCTGCCACGCACGGAAGCCCTTGGCGCTACGACCGCCATGTGCCGCTGCTGGTGGCCTTTTCGGCCAATTGGAAACACAAGCCCCGACGGGTTTATCGTCCGGTCAGTCCGGCGGCCATTGGGCCCACGGTCAGCCATCTGTGCCGCGTGCCTCGTCCCAGCATGAGCCGCGAAGAACCTTTGCAGGAACTGATCCACTGCGAACCTTGAAGAGTTTCAAAGGAGCGCGGGCATGGCTCGGTTTGCGGTAATTTTGCCGGCAGCGGGAGCCAGTCGCCGCTTCGGCTCCCCGGCTGAAAAAAAACAATTTGCCACGCTGGAAGGCCGGGCGGTGTGGCTCCACACTGCAGAGCGGTTCGTCAATCGCCCCGATGTAGTCCAAATCCTCTTGGTCATCGCCCAGGAGGACAAAGAGTACTTTGAAATGAAGTTCGGCTCGGAGGTGGCGTTTTTGGGGATTCGGGTCATCACGGGGGGACCCACTCGGGCCGAGTCGGTCCGCCGGGCTTTGGAACGCCTGGATGAGCAAGCCACTCATGTGTGTGTGCACGATGCCGTCCGCCCCTGTGTGGCTGAAGCCTGGATTGATCGGGTGTTTGAAAAAGCCGAACAAACCGGGGCAGCCATCCTGGCTGTGCCCGTGACAGCTACCCTCAAGCAAGTGAACAACCAAAAGCAAATCCAGCGCACCGTGTCACGCCAGGAGCTATGGGAAGCCCAAACTCCCCAGGTGTTTGAGAAGCAATTGCTTCTGGACGCCTACGCCCGACTGGCTCCCCAAGCCCCAGTGACCGACGATGCTCAAGTGGTAGAGCAAGCCGGCGGAAAGGTGCATGTGGTGCCTGGCTCTCCGCTGAACCTGAAGATTACCACCCAAGATGATCTGAAGCTGGCACAAGCGGTGCTTCGGGTGCTTCCGCGTCCGCGGCCCCAGGGACCTGCACACCCCTTTGCCGATGATATGTGGCGCTGAGAGCAGCTTGTTCCTCCAGGGCGGACCTGTACCAAGCTACTGAGGCGGGAGGCTCTGCAACCACACCGCACTGAGCTGATTTTGCAGATGCTCCGGAGGGCGCAAGGGGGAGCCGTCAGCACTGCGACCCACCTCGTAGGCTCCCAACAGGTGCATCATCGTCACCAGATCCAGCTCGGTAAAGAGGGTTCGAGCCTGGGGGCCCTGGGCGGCATTGGCGAAGAAGACCTCCACCTGGGCCAACAGCTCCTCTTGCACCCGAACCTCGGCCTCCACCACGGCTCCCTCTCCCCGAAGGCTGCCCAGGGTGCACTCATATCGGAGGGTGTCCCCGGGCCGGGGATTTCGGGCAAACTGGGCCCGAGGCACCTTGGCCAAGATCATATTGCCTTGGTACTGGCGAGCTTCGGCCACCAGCAGCCCTCCGGCCTGAGCCACCCCTT
>JAJRRR010000256.1 GCA_024279285.1 Planctomycetota bacterium | reverse complement strand
CCCCTGCCGTGGGCGAAACGCAAATCCAGGTCCAGCTAGTCAAGCTGGCCGGAGAACCACCGCGGAAGTTTGTCATCGCCCAGGGAACCACCCAAGTACGCTGGCGAGCCGATGTGAGCCTGCGGCTCTCTGGGCCTCGGGAAGCCGATGCCGGAGAAACCCTCACTTATGAAATCCATGTGCAAAACGGCATGCAACAGCCGGTGCCGCAAATCACCATCACCGCTCCCGTGCCCGAGGGACTGGAGTACCTCTCCAGCACTCCTCAGGCCCAATTCAGTGGCGAGCAGCTTCAGTGGACTTTGCACGCATTGGAGCCGGGCCAGAGCCAGACGATTCAGGTCCAGGCCAAGGTGGTGGGCAAGGGGACCATTCGGTTTTGTGCTTCCCTGGCCGGAGACACCACAGGGGCCAGCACCCGGTGCGTACAAACCCAAGTGGCAGCTCCTCAGTTGCAAGTGGAGCTTTCCGGTCCCAAGGTGGCTCGGCCTGGACAACAGGTCCGGCTGGACATCATCGTGCGCAACCTGGGTGGGGCAGTGGCCCGATCCCCTCTGGTAACCGCCCATTTTGACCCTGGACTCAAACACGAAGTGGGCCAAAGTCCCATCGAAGGCGACCTGGACGATCTGCCTCCGGGAGCCGCACGCAAAGTACCGCTGGAGTTCACCGTGCAGGAGCAAGGGCCGTGGTGCGTTCGCGTGGAAGTGAGTACCGCAGGCTCGCAGGCTCAAGCCCGACATTGCTTCCAGGTCTCCCCGACTCCTGCACCTGGAGCTGTTGCCCAGGCGGTAGAGCTTCGCCTGCAAGGGCCGAAGCAAGTGCCCTTGGGCCAACAGGCCAAGTTCACCGTGGAAATCTCCAACCCCACGGCACAAGTGCAACGAGGACTGGTGCTCTCCTGGCGCCTGGACCCCCAATTGGAACCCAAGTTGGCCACCCAGGGACATCAAGTGTTGCGCGATGAGGGCTTGGTGCTGCGCTGGTCTGTGCCGCCGGTGGCTCCTCAAGGACGCATCCGCTACGAGATGGTCGCAGAGGCCAAAGCTCCAGCTGGTCAAGCCTGCATGACCGCTCAACTGCTACGAGCCGGAAGCTCCTTGGGCGAAAAACGCCACTGTGTGCAAATCCCTCCCGGACCGGGCAAAGTGGCCGTCTCCATAGCCGCCTTGGTGGAACCCACTCAGGTGGGCAAGGAAGTCCCCTATGAAATCCGCATCACCAACACCCACCAACAGCCTTTGAGCCAAATCGTGGTGCAGGTGGAGTTTCCTGAGCATTTGCGGCCGGTGCGTGTGGGCACGCGAGGCCCAACGCAGTATAAAATCCAAGGTCAGCAGATTCGGTTTGAACCCCTGCCGCAGCTTCGGGCGGGAGCCACCCAAAGCTATCGGGTGCGAGCCCGAGCTTTGAAACCCGGCGAGGGCCAAGTGAAAGTCAAAGTTACCTCCGCCCAGGACCCCCAAGGAACCACAGCCGAGGAAACCACCACGGTGTTTGAACCCTCTTCGGGATCTTGATGGTGCCGGATCGGGCGTGTTTGATCGTTGGCTACGGCTACCTAGGCTCTCGGGTAGCCGAGAAGCTGGTGCAGGGCGGGTGGGAGGTTTGGGCCACCACGCGTCACCCCGGGCCTAAGCTCCAGCAAATGAAAGCTCTGGGCGTGCAGGGGGTGGTGTGGGACCTGCTGGATCCCAGAAACAGTCCTCTCCTTCCTCCCTTTTCGCACCTAGTCTATTGCGTGGCTGCGCCACGCGGGAACGCCCAAGTGCGGAGGCAACTGCATTCCTTTGGACTTCAACGGCTCCTGGACCACCTGGACCGAAAACACCTGAAGCGGTTGGTGTTTGTCAGCACCACGGGGGTGTATGGGGACCACGGAGGGGAATGGGTCCATGAGTCCACGCCTCCCCAACCGGCCACCGAAGCCGGGCAGGTTTATCTTCAGGCCGAGCAACGGGTGCAAAAGCATTTGGCCCCTGAACAAGTGGTGGTGTTGCGGATGGCCGGGCTTTACGGTCCAGGACGCGTGCCTTACGCCAAAGAGCTTCAGGCCACAGGCCGTCTGGCCGTGCCATTGGAGGGCTACTTGAACCTGATTCAGGTAGAAGACGCCGCCCAAGTGGTGGTTCGCGCTCTGGAGCACCAGAGACCCTCGCCAGTGCTTCTGGTCAGCGACGGACATCCGGTGCAGCGCAAGGAGTTCTACCGGTATTTGGCCTCTTTGTTGGGTGTGAGTCGGCCGCAGTTCGTGCCGCCTTCGCCGGAGAGTTCCCGAGCGATACGAAGCCAAGCCGACAAACGCATCTGCAATCGCCGCATGTTGCAAGAGCTTCAGCTCCGGCTCCGATTTCCCGACTATCGCACCGGGCTGGCAGATGCCTTGGAGAAGCAAGGAACCTAACTCCCCGCGGCGCCTTCCAAAATCTGGTGACACACCTGCAAGGCTTCCCAACCGGCTTGCAAGGGCACGGCAGGCGGTTTTCCTCGGCACACTGCGGTCAAAAAAGCCTGCATCAGCTCCAGATACATCTGGTTCCAATCGTACTGAGGATCGTGCCACCAAAGCTCGGAGGCGGCCTCCTGTTGAGCAGGAATCCAACGGAGAACGCCATGGATTAGTTCGGCATGAAGAGTTCCATGCTGGGTGATGAACTCAAACCCCCGCGTGCGATCCCGACGAGCAAAGGAAAGCCACACCAGCCCCTGCGGACCCCGCCGGTAGTGCCAATCCGACCAGCAAGTATCCGGCACCGGGCAACCCAACCAGGTGCAGAAGGCCCGGCCGCGGACCTCCTGCGGAGGACCAAAACACCACAGGGCCAGATCAATCTCGTGATCCAGCGTAGGAACCACCCCTCCGCCCAAGTCCTGACGCACGGCATAGCTTTGGCGAAAGTCTTCCCACGGATGCCAGCGCGTAACATCGCACTCATACCAGATTTTGAAATACTGCACTGGGGGAAGGCGTCCTTGGTCCAGGGCCTGTTGGGCCAGTTGCCAGGCGGGATGGAAGCGCATGCAATAAGCCATCCAGGCTGGCGTGCCGGTTCGGGCTTGGGCTTGGAGAATTGCTTGAGCATCATCCAGGGTGTGGGCCAAGGGCTTTTCCACCAGCACCGGGCAGCCGCTTTCCAGACAGGCCACTGAGGCCCAGCGGTGCAAGGCGGTTGGTGTGCATACCACGGCGGCATCGGCTCCCCAGGCCAGGGCTTCCCCAAGGGTGAGAAAAACTTCCACACCACTTGGGGGACGAAATGCCGGATTGCTTTGCCGACGCCGAACCACTGCCACGCGTCCCACCCCCAAACGCAACAAGTTCTGCAAGTGGCGATTGCCAATGGAACCTAACCCTACAACCACCACCGAAAGCCGGGAAAACCCCACCGCTGCACACTCCTTTCTCAACCCGAGAAAAACCTCCCTCAGTGAAACCACCGATCATGCCCCCGACAACCCCAAACAAGCCAAGCCCGAAGTCTTGCAAAGAGCAATTATTGTTAAACCACTCTAGGGCTACTAAGATGAGGAAACACTTGGGGCATGGGCGTATGAAATCTTTCGCAGGAGCCAAAGCAGATATGGCCAGTTCAGCAGCGCAATGGTATTTGCGAGTTCCAGAGGGAAATGTGTATGGTCCGGTGAACAAAATGACCTTGGACCAATGGGTGCGTGAGGGGCGAGCCGACCAGGAATGCGAGGTAGGTCACAGCCCTCAAGGTCCCTGGGAGCCTATCGTGAACTATTATCCGTTTCTGCAAGCTGCTCCGGCGCCGGCTCCTAAAGCGGTCCCTGTGCCGCCTCAAGTTCCCCCCGACTCCCCTTCCTTCTCCCAACCCCCGGCCTTGCCCCAGGCTGCCTCCGTCGCCGTGCGCCCCATGCCCGGAAAACTTCAAGCAGTGCGCATCATGGCCATCATAGGCGGGGGATTGGGATTGTTTTATGGAGCTTTATATTTGGTTTCCAGCGTATTCAGTATTGGGCTCACCTTACCATGTGCTGCTTATCAAATTGTGATGGGCTCTGTGGCACTGGTTCAGGGGATTCAAGCCCCACAACGCCCACCACGCACTGCGGCAATTATGCAAATCGTGGCCATCATCTGTTTGGATGTAGTCAATTTTATCTTAGGATTGATAGAGATTCAGTTTATCAACGACCCTGACTTGAAGGCATATTACGCCACACGAGGGATTTCTTATTAGCTTCAAAGAGTCCACCTCAAAAAACTTAATTTTGTGTTAAGGAAATTGTGATGGAACCGGTACGCTGGGGAGTGTTGTCCACTGCCCGAATCGGCACTCAAAAGGTCATTCCGGCTCTGATAAAAAGTGAGGGATGCCAGATTTTGGCTCTAGCATCCCGAGACCCCACTCGGGCCCAACGAGTAGCCCAACAATTTCAGATACCCCGGGCCTACGGATCCTACGAAGATTTGCTCAACGATCCAGATGTGGAAGTCGTTTACAATCCTCTGCCCAACCACCTCCATGTGCCGTGGACCATGCGCGCCCTGGAAGCCGGAAAGCATGTCCTGTGTGAAAAACCAATTGCACTGAATGCTTCAGAAGCCGAAAAGCTTCTTAAATTTGCATCTCAATTTCCCGAGCTAAAAGTTATGGAAGCTTTTATGTATCGTTTTCATCCCCAATGGTCTTTAGTCCGAGAGCTTTTGGATCAAGGGCGCATAGGGATTTTACGGTCTATTTTTGTGATGTTCAGCTATCCTAACCGCAATCCTCAAGACATCCGCAATCGGTTGGAAACTGGAGGCGGGGGACTTTTGGACCTTGGCTGCTATGCCGTTTCAGTAGGCCGGTGGCTTTGCAATCGTGAACCGGTGCGGGTGATCTGCACCCTGCGGCGCGATCCTCAATTCGGCACGGATTTTCTGACTACGGGAGTTTTAGATTTTGAATCTGCGCATTTAGCTTTCACCGTCAGCACTCAGGCGCTTCGCTATCAACACTTGAGAATTTTAGGAAGCGAGGGTTTGCTGGAGCTTCCGCGTCCATTTAATCCTCAGCCGGGGGAAGAGTGTCAAATCCTGCTTCGCCAAGGTTCTCAAGAGCAAGTCACCTCTGTTTCCGGAACAGATCCCTACGCCGTGCAGGTTCAACGGCTTTCCAAGGCGATCCGCAAGGGTTTACCGACGCCCCTTCCCCTGGAAGATGCGGTGGCCAACATGCGTGTTCTGGATGCCCTTTTCCGAAGCGAACAAACCCGACAGTGGGAACACCTGAGTAGCCCAAAACGGGATCCTGAATTGCCGTGCCGTAGCAGATAAGCATGAAACAAAGATCGTTTTGCCCAGGTAAAATTTACCCTGGTTGTAGCTTCGCTTTGAAATATTCACCCTGGTCGGAAGTTGCTCTGGAGAACGAAAGGGACAATCATGATCCGACCGTTGATAGCCACTTTGGTTTTGATAGGGTTGGTTTGGAGTCATGTTGGGACTTTGACGGCCCAGCCCTCTGCCGCTTCCCAGCAACAGCAAGCCTATGAAATTAAGCGTGATCTGATTTATGCCTGTTGGGGCAAGCGGCAGATGCATTTAGATCTCTATTTACCCAAAAAGCCCAAAGCGGCACGCCTCCCGGTGGTGGTGTGGATTCACGGTGGGGGGTGGCGTGCGGGAAACAAAAGCTCGGGGCGGTTGATCCTGCCACACTTTGTGCGCACGTGGCGGTATTGTGGGGTGGCCGTGGAGTATCGGCTCACCGGCGAAGCCCCCTGGCCAGCCCAAATCCACGACTGCAAGGCCGCCCTGCGATGGATTCGTGCCCATGCTCACAGGTTCGGAATGAACCCAGACAAAATTGGCGTGGTGGGTGGTTCGGCAGGAGGGCATCTGGCAGCTTTGTTGGGTACTTCGGGTGGGGTGGAGGCTTTGGAGGGGCCGGGCCCTTGGACCCAATGGAGTTCCCAAGTCCAAGCCGTGGTGGAGTTTTGTGGACCCACGGACCTGGTCGCCGTGGCCCAAGAGGAACTGCTGCCTGAAGTCCGCAAGATGCTGGAGGCTTTCCTGGGCCCTGGCGGGAAAAAAGCCGCTCGGGAAGCCTCCCCCACCACTTACATCTCTCCTGATGATCCACCCGTGCTGATCGTCCATGGTACCGAAGATCGCATCGTGCCGTTCTCTCAAGCCCTGATCTTCCACCAGGCTCTGCGCCAGGCCCAGGTGGAGTGCTATTTGTACCGCATCCAGGGGGCCGGACACGCTATCGGAGGCCCGCACTTGTTTGATGAAGCCCTGCGGTTTTTCGATCACCACTTGTGGGCAAAGACAACTCAGTTCCAGGATCGCACGATTCCTAAAGACCAGCAGTAAGCCTTTCTAGACCTCGTCCTGGGCGCTTTGCGCTGCCGGGGGAAAGGGGTGGATTTTTGGTGCACATGCTCAGAGCGAGCTTTGCCTGCCGAATCTGCCCCCGCATCCGTTTGCTGGGCTTTTGGCGCCTACGAAACCGGTTTCTTTGACCCTCAGCAGCACCCGGCTTGCGTGGACTCTGGCAGAGCCTGGCTGCGGGAACGGAGGGAATTGGGATAGACTTTCTCCCCTTGGCACGACATAATGCAGGGTTCCGTTGAAAAACCTTCACCCTTGAGAAAGGTTACCCGCATGATCCGTTCCCGAGTGGATTGGTCGGCTCTGGGGGAGTTGCTCCAAGGGATAAGCACGGTGGTGGTTACCAGCCACATTCGGCCGGATTGTGATGCCTTGGGGAGCGAGTTGGCCATGGCTGGCCTGCTGCGTCGTTTGGGCAAGCAGGTGCAGATTGTCAACGCCCAAGCCACTCCCGAGTTGCTGGCTTTCATGGACCCTGAAGGACAGATTCAGGTGCTGGACGAGCAGGTTTCCCGGGAGGAGGTACAGAAGGCCGATTTGCTTATGGTGCTGGATACCAGTGCCTGGGCCCAACTGGGAGCCATGGGTGAGGTGATCCGCACCTTTCCGGCCACCAAGGTGGTGATTGATCATCACCTAAGTTCGGACGATTTGGGGGCGATGGAGTTTCGGGACACGCAGGCGGAGGCTACCGGGCGGTTGGTCTATGAAGTGTGCCAGTATTTGGGCATCACGCCTGATGCTCAAATGGCCCGGGCCCTGTTTGCCGCTGTGGCAACCGACACTGGTTGGTTCCACTTTCCCAGCACCCGAAGCGACACCTTTGAACTGGCCGGACGGTTAATGGAACTGGGAGCCGTGCCTCAGGAGATTTATCGCAATCTTTATGAACAAGACACCCTGGCGCGACTCAAGCTCCGGGGACGCGTGCTGGCCAGAGCCGAAACCCAGTTGCAAGGCCGCGTGATCCACTCGGCGGTGTTTGAGGAAGACTTTCAGATCACCGGAGCCGAACGCGCCGCCACCGAAGACCTGATTAACCTCATGCTGGTGGTGGCAGGAGTGCAGGTGGCGGTGATGCTCATTCAACTTGGCCCCCAACAGTTCAAGCTCTCTTTGCGGAGCCGGTGTCATGTGGACTGTAGCCAGGTGGCGGCTCGTTTTGGCGGCGGGGGGCACAAAGCGGCAGCCGGAGCTTTGCTGCAAGGGGAATACCAACAGCTGCTTCGCCAAGTGCTTGACGCGGTAAGGGAAGCGTTGCAATAATCTCCAAATAGGAGATTTTTCTCCCATTTGCCCTCCCGCCTTCACTCCCCCCACAAAATCCTGGCTCCTTCTCTGTGCAGGAGCAACGACGATGACCAAGCTGCCCGTGTCCCAGACCCACTCAGGTACTTCCCCCGAAGCTCCCCCCTCCCGACGCCGCTTGCTGGCTCATCTAACCGCCTTGGTCGGATCGCTGATGTCGTTTTTGATTCCGGGGGGATTGGGTTTGTGGCACTTGGCAGGCAGCAAACACAAGCGTCCCCAGGGGCCTATGCTCATCCCGGTGGCCACCTTGGATCAGGTGCCCGATGACGGTAAGCCGCGGCGGTTCCCGGTGCGGGCGGATCGCCGAAGCGGATGGACCCTGCTGCCTCAGGTGGAAATCGGGTCGGTGTATTTGATTCGTTCCCCGGGCCAGAAAGTCCCACAAGCCTTGCACTCCCGATGCCCTCATGCCGGGTGCACCATTGCTTTGGCTCCTGCGGAGCAAGAAGCGGTGTTTCGCTGCCCGTGCCATCGGAGTTTGTTTCGGGCCGACGGATCGCGGATTGAACCTTCCCCCAGCCCTCGGGACATGGATCCCTTGGAATGCGTCGTCCAGGGCAATCGGGTGTTGGTGCGGTTCGAAAACTTCGTCTTGGGCATTCAAGAGCGCATCGTGGAATCCTAAGGGCCGACCATGAATCGCTTGCTCCAATGGCTGGAAGACCGCATTGGGTTTCGCTCCTGGCTGAAACAGCGCCTGGGAGCTCCGTTGCCTGGGGGACCTAGTTGGGCCCGAACGCTTCCTCGGGTGCTGGCCTTCTTGTTCCTCGTGCAGATCATCACTGGTTTTTTTCTGTGGACCAGCTACAGTCCCGGGGAAAATACCTCTTGGGAAAGCACCTATTACCTCAGCTATCACTTGCCCGGAGGAGCCTGGCTGCTGGCCCTGCACCGCCTAGCTGCCTCGGCCATGATCGTGCTGGCTGTGGTGCACCTGTTGGCCGTGGTGCTGGTCAGAGCCTATCTGCCTCCCCGGGAACTGACCTACTGGAGTGGCCTTTTGATGCTGGTAGTGCTGTTCAAGCTGGGTCTGACCGGCCACTGGTTGCCCGGGGACCAGAAAGCCTACTGGTCCACGCAGGTGGTCACCAGCGTGCTGGGATTGTTGCCGGGAGTGGGCGAAGGGCTGAAGCAGTTGGTTCTGGGCGGTTCGCAGTACAACCACCTGACTTTGACCCGATTGTTGGCGGTCCATGCGGGCTTGTTGCCGTTGGTGTTTGGGCTGTTGTTGTGGGTGCATTTGGTTGGGTGTCGTCGTCATGGTCCGTGGTTGCCTCCGGGGCGCAGCCGCCAGCCGCAGGGGACTTACTGGCCCGATCAAGTCTGGCGCAACGCCGTGGCGGCTTTGGTGGTGTTGGGAGTGCTGGGGGGCTTGATGTGGCACTGGGGCCCTCATGCTCTCACCGCCCCGGCCCAACCGGCCCGAGAGTTCGCTGCCGCTCGGCCTGCCTGGTTCTTCTTATTCCTGTTCCGATTTCGCCAGGAGTTTGAGCACTGGGGACCTTGGGGCGAGGTGTTGGGAGCGCTGGTACTGCCGGCGGCGGCCGTGGGAGTGCTGTTTTTGTTTCCCTTTTGGGGCAAGTGGCGTTTGGGCCACGGGTTGAATGTGCTGATCGCGTTGGGGCTGTTGGGCACCGCAGGCTATTACACCGCCTTGGCCTGGTACGAAGATGCCCACGACCGGGAGTTTCAAAACGCCCAGTGGCTGGCCCAAAAGGAAACCCAAGTGGCCCTGCAATTGGCCCAATCCGGCATACCCCCTCAGGGAGCCCGATGGATGATGCTCCACCGTGCCGAGGGTCGGGCCTGGTACTTGTTTGCCGACAGTTGCCTGAAGTGCCACAGCTACCACGATGCCCAAGGCCGCGGTTATGTGCATCCAGAGCCTTCGGCTCCCAACTTGTGGCGATTCGCCAGCGTGGAATGGGTGCTAGGGCTGTTGGACCCCAAGCAGATCACCCAAGCCCACTACTTCGGAAACACCCCGCTGAAAGAAGGCGACATGGTCTCTTTCGTCCAGCAAGACATGCCCGAAGCTGAAGACGACGAAGGCCGTCGGATTTTCACCCCGGAGGCCCTTCGGGCAGTGGCCACCGCTTTGGCGGCCGAAGCCGGATGGCCGAACCTGGACGCCCAACTGGTGGAAAAAGGCCGCCGTCTGCTGGCGGATGACTCCTCCGGGTGCGCCCAGTGCCACAAGTTTCACGACGCCGGAGAGCTAGGCTCGGCCCCGGACCTGACCGGGTATGGCTCGCTGGAGTGGCTGGTGGGTATGATCTCCGATCCGAACCACGAAAGGTTCTACGGCCACCTGGATTCCCAGCAGCAAACCATGCCTGCATTCCTGGTTCAGCCCAATAGCACCAACCCTGCTGCCGTGCCCCACGAGGTCATTGAAGCTCTGGCCCGCTGGCTCATCGCCCAGCGGAACCGTCCGGCTCCCTAGTCGGCACAAGTCTCCCTTCAAGCTGTCGGAGCTTTTGCGCCACCTGGGCTTGAAGTTCCCCGCTGGCCAACGGCAAAGCTGCTTGATAGTACCGTCGGGCCAAACGCAGTTTGCCCTCTTGGTGGAACCGTTGGGCCATGCGAAACAGCTCTCTGGCCCGACGAAGCTGACGCCGTTGTTCCAGGCGTTGCCAAACCTCGTGCCGACGGCGCCATTGGGCCAGAGAGCCTCCCGGGTGGTCGTTGGCCCAGGCACTCTCCTTAGAAACAGTGCAGTTGGAGCCAGGAGAAGCGTGAAGTGAACGGGGCGTTTTGGCTTGGACCGGCTTCGGGGGCCGGTGGGGCAGGGGAGCTTGCTTGGTCGCGCAGAAAGTGTCCCCCGGAACAGCTCCCCCTTGGGAAAGTTGACCCAAGGCCATTTGCAATCCGGTGGTGCTCCGAGGAGCTTGCCAACTCCCCACCACCGGAATCACCGAAACGACAAAGGGGTGCCAAGTGCCATGAAACAGAGTCGCTCCCTGCCCGGGCAGGAGTACCAACGAGGGACTTGCCGTCACGAAGGAGGTTCGGGAGCCTTGGGCAGCCCAAAGATTCACTCCCCAGCTCCACGGGCCGGTGGTTCCTCCCCAGCCTGTTTGCACTCCGGCCTGGGGCACAACCCCTCCCCAGGGCGGCACTGCCGGCACGGCTCCGAATCGGGCCCAAAATTGCGGCCCCTGCACAAACCACGAGACCCCCTGAAACTCAAAAAAACTCTGGCTCACTCCTTGCATCCGCACTCCTGGATGCACCTGCACCTGAGCTGCACAGAGCCCCACTCCGGCAATCCAAACGACCACCGCCCAACTCACAAATCGCATCCCAAGGCCCCCTCCCTTGCCGACGCGGCCCGCAGGAAGCAACTTCCCCGTTTATTGTGCCAATTTTCCCCTCTCCGACCATAGGAAAATTGCCCAACAAGGACGCCCTCGCAGGCTTTGAACTTCCCCGGGTGGGAGCAATAAAATGGCAGTGTTGCTTCTCCGCACACTCAACCACAACGAGAGGACAAAGCCATGCAAGGGCTTGGGTTTTGGGTTGCTTTGGCCGTCGCGGCGTTGGGCAGCGTGGGCAGTTTGTGGTTTAGCCTAGGCAAGAAGCTGAAAGCCTGCCCTTTGTGTTTCTATCAGAGATCGTTTGTGATTGCCGCTTTAGGGGTGTTGTTGTTGGGAGCGCTGTCGGGCCAGGGGCAGTGGGCGTTGTTTTCCCTGTTGGCTCTGCCTGCAGCGGTATCGGGACTGGCTTTTGCCGTGTTTCATGTGTACTTGGAAGCCTCGGGCAAGTTGGAGTGTCCGCCAGGTGCGTGGAATCTGGGCAGTGTGCCCCAACAAAGCTGCGCCATGTTCGTGATCCTGGTGGGTGCGTTGGTGTTGGAAGCTTGGGGAGTACCCGTGCAGAGCTTATTAGGAGCTGGGGGACTTGTTGGGGTGTCGGTGGCGTTTGGCGTGCTGTTGGCCGCCGGATCGGTGGCTGCCACTCCTGGTCCGCCTCCACCTCCAGAGCAACCTTATTCCCAACCGCCCGATACCTGCCGTCCGCCTTATCGGGAAGCTGGTTCGCAAACTTGAGCCACCCGAAGGTGATTCGGTTGCCCTTGCCGCAAATGTTGCTGCCCCTTGCGAAGCAAACTTTAGAGCCACTTACTTGCCCGCGCCCAAATAACAAAGCAAATCGCTTGGCAAAAGCTCAGGGCCAGAGCGTCCCAGGCCAGCAGGCCCTGCATGTGCATCAAACACTCCCTTGTCCAAGTACAAGGAGAACCCCTTGACAGCTTTCGCAGTGCTATTGGTCCTGGCGGTGGTGTGGTTGGCCTGGTCCAACGGGGCCAATGATAACTTCAAGGGAGTGGCCACGCTGTATGGAAGTGGAGTGCGTGACTACCGCTGGGCGCTGGGCTGGAGCCTGATGGCCACCTTGGGAGGTTCGCTGCTCAGTGTGTTGCTGGCTTCTGCCCTGCTGAGCCACTTCAGTGGCAAAGGCTTGGTGCCGCCCCAAGTGGCCCAACAACCCCCCTTTGCTCTCTCGGTAGCCCTGGGGGCAGCAGCCACGGTGTGGCTGGCCACTTGTTTGGGCATGCCCATCTCCACCACTCACGCTTTGGTCGGGGCGTTGGTAGGAGCCGGTTGGGTGTTGGCTCCCCAAGTGCAGTGGTCCGCGTTGGGTCGGGTATTCCTGCTTCCGCTGCTGGTCAGTCCTCTGGTGGCGGTGGCCTGTAGCGCTGGGGCGTATCGGGTGCTCCATTGGACTCGGGTCAAGCTGGGAATCCAGGTACAGCACTGCATTTGCGTGGGCCAAGAGGTGGTGGAAGTGGTCTGTGCGTGTTCTCAAACCGCCGTGGCCCAACGCATGCAAGCCTGGAGTCTGCGTGTGGACGACCCGGTGGTGTGCCAGCGGCGCTATCAGGGTCGGGTGCTGGGGATGGAAATGGGCCGCATTCTGGACGGAATGCATCACTTGTCGGCCGCAGCGGTGTGCTTTGCCCGAGGCGTGAACGACACTCCCAAAATCGCCGCCTTACTCCTTCTAGCTTGGCAGTGGCCTACGGCCGACACGGCCCTCGTGGCCGGAGCCATGGCCCTGGGCGGATGGCTCCAAGCCCGACCAGTGGCCGAAACCCTCAGCCACCGCATCACCACGATGAACCCCGGTCAAGGGCTGGCTGCCAACCTGATCACCGCCGCCGTGGTGCTGGGAGCCAGCCGCTTGGGACTGCCGGTCTCCACCACCCATGTCAGTTGTGGCTCTTTGATTGGCGTGGGTGCCAGCATGGGTCAGGCCCGCTGGGGCTGGATAGCAGCAGTGCTGACAGCCTGGGTGATCACCTTGCCGCTGGCAGCCGCGCTGGCAGCCAGCGTGGCTGTGCTGATGAGCACACTGGGTTAGCCTCAAAATTTGTGCCACAACCTATTGTTTCCCAATAAGTTGTGGCAAAGCTTGGGGTTTTCCTCTGGTCTGCGGGGGCAGGCTGTCCGATAATGAAGATTCACCCTGACACAGATGGCCTTTACATGCCCCTTGAGCAGTGACTATGGCCCCACTTTCCTGGTCCTGATTCCCTGGTCCAGTGGGGTTGGTCCAGTTTGCACAGACACAATTGCAACAATCCGTCTGCTTGGACTAAAGTGGGCCTGTCCCCATTCAGGTGAGGCGTGACCATGGCACAGGTGCTCAACGGCCAACTCACCCACACTTCGCTCCCCTTCACCCAACAGGATACTGATCCCCAAGAAACCCAGGAGTGGATTGAATCCCTCCGTTGGGTGCTGGAGGCCCAGGGTCGGGAGCGTGCCGCCTATTTGCTTCAAGTGCTGCAACAAGAGGCCCAACGACGCGGGGTGAAGCTCCCCTTTTCGCCCAACACTCCCTATGTCAACACCATTCCGCCCGATCAGCAGCCTCCTTATCCGGGCAATCGGGAACTGGAGCGGCGGATCAAAAGCATCATCCGCTGGAACGCCATGGCGATGGTGGT
>JAJRRR010000255.1 GCA_024279285.1 Planctomycetota bacterium | reverse complement strand
AGTTAAGCAAACGCCCGTTGAGTTCAAACCGCTCTCATCCCCAGAGTTGATCCAGCAGGGGAGCCACACGGCTCCAGATGCCCCAAGCTCCCGCCACGCTCAAGCCCAACACGGAAACCCACAACAACACATCCCAAGCCACCGATGGCCGCAGCCGGTGGTCCACTAGACAGTAGCGGAAATAAAGCGCCGCCACGCCCAGCACGGGCAACATCACCGCCTGCATCAACCCTCCCAACAAAACCAACTGATCCGGCTTGGCTCCAGTGGCATAGATGCCGACGGCCACCAAGGGCAACAGCACACAAAACCCTCGTACCCAACCCCGATGCAACTGCTCTTCTCCAGGGTCCACCCAGCCCATGATGTGAAGCCAATCGGCATACACCCGGGCACTGCCAGCCGTGGCAACCATAAAGGTGGAGTACAACACCGCAATGGCTCCCACCAGGAAGAGCCACTTGGCGTAGTCTCCAAAAACCGGCACATACTGCTCCAGCAGGGTGCTGACCATGCGCATGCCTTCTGGGTCCAACCCTTGGCGATGGAGCACGGCTACTCCCATGAGGAAGAAAGCCAAAGTGGCCACAGTGTAGATGATCATGCACACGAAAGCGTCCAGGTGCATGACGCGCATCCAGCCACGGGCGCGCTGGGCCCAATGGGGATCGGAGCTGCGAGGGCCGGTGAATCGGGCGTAGCCTTTTTCCAGGCACCAGTAGGGATAGGCGATCAGCTCGGTGGCTCCCACTCCGATGATTCCAAAAGTGGCCAATGCCGTGGCCATAGCTTGGGTGCTGGTCTGCTGACGCCAAGGCATCAGCCCTTGCAAAAGCTCCTCCCAGGTGAGCCGGAACTGCGGTTGCGACTCCAGGGCAACGACATTGCCAATGGTGATAAAAGTGAACAAGACCACCAAGGCCGTGGCCACATGCTGAACCATGGCATAGCGTCCCCGGAAAAGCAACGCCACGGTCAATGCGGCCACAGCCACCGACCACCATTTGTCGTCCCAGGTGGGCGGATGAACCAACCGGCTCAGTTGGGCCAAGGTTTGGGCATACTGTTGGATGAGCTGTTCCAGTTTTTCCCGGGGCTTAGGGTTTTGTTGGGCAAGTTGGGTCAGGCGAGTTTGGAGCTGGTTGAGTTGTCGGGCCAGGGCCAGGGCGGTTTGAGCTTTCTGGCCAAGTTGGGGATGCTGAAGCTTGCGGCGCAGAAACTCATACCCCCGACGAATCCTCTGCCACTGGGCGTGCTCGGGCGATTCGGGAGGCGGGGGCCCCTGGGCCAATTGCTCCTCCCAACGAAGAAACTGCTGCAGTTGACTCAAAGAAGGAAGCTGAACCGCTTGAAGATAGTCGCCGCTTAAGGGACAAGCGATGGCCAGTGCTTGGCCCACCCCACCGACAATGCCTCCCAGTTGGGCCGTGGTGCCCACGACCATCGCCAGCCAGATCCATAGCACCCAGTTCATACCCAGCCATCGGGGCCCTGGCACCCGGCTCAAAGAAGCCAGCGTGGTCTGGTTCTCCGAGATGGCATGTCGCCCCAGCTCAATCTGCACAAACACCTTGATCACACACCCGACCACAATCAGCCACAACAGGCCCACCCCGGCCTGAGCACCGGTT
>JAJRRR010000254.1 GCA_024279285.1 Planctomycetota bacterium | reverse complement strand
CGCACCCAGTGCCAGAACAACTTGCGGCAAATCGGCATTGCCGTGCACAACCACCACGATCAGCGAAAAATCCTGCCTACCTTGGGCGATTGGCTTCACAGAACTCCTCATGATGACTGGCCTGACCACATGCAGGCTTACCACTATACTGGGCTTTCTAACACTCACCCTGGATCCTTTGCCTCGTTTACCGATCCGGGCGGGGACCCTTACCTGGGTTCCCCCAAGGTGGGCGATGAACAGCGCTTGTGCTGGGCTTATCAGATTCTCCCCTATTTGGAATTGCAACATGTCTGGAACCCTAACATCCCGCCCGGGACCAGCAATCCCTTTGCCTATCGGATGCAGGTGATCCGCGAAGCGGAAATTCCGATCTATGCCTGCCCCACCCGACGAAGTGGCGACCTGCTGCTTCAGAGCCGTGAGGGTAGTGGCCCCTGGGTCAAGAGCATGCCGGTGGATTACGCTGCTGAGCTGGGCGCTTATCGGTATCGTAACACTGGTGGCGACTGGGACTTCACCTATGGTGGAGGTGCACTGAGCCTCGCCGGGCGGCAAGTAAAAACTTTGGGGAACATCTCTGACGGAACGGCGAATACCGTGCTGATTGCCGAGAAGTGCTTCCCTGTGAACATGCATGGGATTTGGTGGGCCCGGGACAACCGACCCGGATATGCATTCGTTTTAGATTACTCCAATGCCCGACACGCTGCCCGGACGATCAACAACGGCTCGGCAATGTCGCTCACCCCACCCAAGCCCGACCAGGACAAAGCCGCCTTGCCCTCGCACATGCAACATAGCGATTGGCGGTTCGGCTCCTCGCACCCCAATGGGTTCAATGTGGTCATGTGCGACGGTTCGGTGCACATGTTTGACTTTGGGATTGATCCGGACCTGTTCTGGCGGCTGTGCATCGCCATTGATGGCCTGAAAGCGGCCGTGCCGTAGTTGCCAGATCGGTGCCAGCCAACATGCTCCGAGTTTCGGACCTGAGAGGTCCGAAACTCGGAGTGTTTGTACTTTTTCCAGCTTGATCAAACAAAAAGGAGGGCAAGTGATGCGAACAGTGCAGTGGCAACTGGGACTGTTGGTGCTGGCCTTGGTCCTATGGGGTTGCGGCGGCCCGCCCGTGGAAGACACCGTCACCGTCAAAGGCAAAGTCACTCAAGGAGGGCAACCGGTGCCCGGTCCAACCAAAGAGCAAATCACTCCCACCCCGGAAGCTCCTCCTGAACTTCCGGCAGAGTACTTTGCTGTGACTTTTACCAAGCTGGGGGAAGGCGATCAGCAGTTGGCCTATGGGGAAGCGATTGTGCTGCAGGGGGGCGTGTTTGAGCACCAGGTTCCCCCGGGTCGTTATCGTCTGGAGGTGCACAAGCGTCGTGGTGGACCTGGAGGGGCGGCCATGGGCGGAATTGGCGAAGGGGGAGGTACTCCTACGGGCTCGGAAGGCCAAGAGGGGGCTCCTTTGGTCACTCAGGAAGTGGAGATCACCCAGGAGGGCCAAGAAATCACCCTGGAAATCCCCGCCGGAGGTGGCGGACAGAAGTAAGCCGTCCTTGGCCCGGAGACCCTGCCCACGGGGCAGGGTTTTTTGTTGCGCCGTCCTCGCTTCCTTCAGTTTGTCTGTATGCTTGTTTGGGACTCAGGGGTGCGGTATTTTAGGATCACCCGGGTTGACCTGCCTGCAATTGTCCCACCTGCACAGAAAGAGGCTCGGCAATGAGTCAGTCCACCCCTGCTGTTTCTCCTCAGTTGCAAGAAAAGGTACGCCAAGCCCGCGAGCAGCTTGATGCCCATGTGGAAGAAATCGTCCACTGGCACTTTCATCCCAACACCGGCTGTCCTTTCTGGCTGGAAAAAAAGCAAGAGCTGAAGTTTGATCCGCTCAAAGAGGTGAAGTGTTTTGAAGACTTGAAAAAGTTCCCTTTGTTTGAGGACGAGTGGCTTCGTGGAGGTCCGGTACGGCGTTGGGTCCCGCAGCCTTATCAGAATCGACCTATCTATGTCTTTGAAACCGGCGGCACCACCGGAGTGCCCAAAACGCGCGTGGTGATCGAAGACCATTGGATTGACTACGAGCTTTTCAGCGAAACCTTGCCTGAGGAGTATTTCCCCAAGGGGGCCAATTGGCTGATGCTGGGGCCCTCAGGCCCTCGCCGGCTGCGGCTGGCCGTGGAACACCTGGCCCAATACCGAGGCGGAATCTGCTTCTGCATTGACCTGGATCCCCGCTGGGTCATCAAGCTCATTAAAAAAGGCTGGATGGAGCATCTGGAGGAGTACAAACGCCACTGCATTGATCAGGCTCTGACCATCCTGGACGCCGGACACGACATCCGCTGCATGTTCGCCACGCCCAAGTTGCTGGAAGCTTTGGCCCTGGCGCTGGAGGAGCGAGGGGCGTCCATTCCGGATGTGGGCATCACGGGCATTTTCTCCGGAGGTACGGAGTTCACTCCCCAGTGGACCCGATTCTGCATCGAGGAACTGCTGGACAACCGTACCTATATCACGCCCACTTATGGCAACACGCTGATGGGCCTGGCGTGTTCCAAGCCGGTAAGCAAAGAAGACGGCTACAAAGTCACCTACTACGCTCCTCAACCTCGGGCGGTGATTGAAGTAGTCAACCCGGACGACCACCTGGAAGTCGTTCCCTACGGTCAGACCGGCCGGGTCAAGCTCTACACTTTGACCAAAGAGCTGTTCATCCCGGGCTTTTTGGAACGAGACGAAGGGGAGCGCGAGCCTCCGTATGAGAAGTTTCCTTGGGACGGGATCAGTGGGGTGCGGCCCTTTAGCCGCCTGAAGAAGACCACCGTGGTGGGAGTGTACTAACCGCGTGCTCCTGCCAAATGACTCCTGCCTTTGCCTTTGGTGCCAAGAAGGAGCTCGAGCGTGATTCACCTGCCAGTGCTTCGTTGGGGAAAGCCTTATGAATCCCTGGAAGTGGACCAAGTGGTTCACTTCCTCACGGGAGAAGCAATGGCTCGCGTGAGCCAGGCCAACCCGGGCCTGCTGCAACGCGACCTGCGCCGAGCCGCTCAGGCCCGAGATGTCCTGCGACAATTCCGGCCCCAGGAGCTGCTGGAAAAGATCAAACAAGCCGCCGACTTGTATCTGAAAGAAACCTTGCCCGTGGGCGACGGAACTCAATCCCCCGAGGAGTTTGTCAAGCTCCAGTCGGCTTCCACCGGGCTGCCGGAGCACATGTGCCGCTTCAACATGCAAAAGAACCACTTCGTGCTTACCCACATGGACCAGATTCTAGACGCTCTTACTCGGGGATTGGACCTGGAAATCCTGTCCCGGGGCTATGGGGTGGAAAGCCGTGGGGTGGTGGTGAGCTATCAGGCTCAGGCTCCGGTGTTGGGCGTGGTGTTGCCATCCAACTCGCCAGGGGTGCACACGCTTTGGCTGCCGGTGATTCCGATGCAGTTGGGCTTGGTGCTCAAGCCAGGGCCTCAGGAACCCTGGACCCCTTACCGCATGACTGCCGCTTTTGTCCAAGCCGGGGTGCCGGCCGAGGCGATCAGCATTTACCCAGGCGGCCCGGAGATGGGAGCAGCGGTGGTGACCCATTGCCCCCGGGTGATGATCTTCGGCGGAAGCGCCACGGTGGAACAATACCGCGGCAATCCTCGGGTGCAAGCACACGGACCAGGTTTCAGCAAAATCCTCCTGGGCGATGATGTGGTGGACCAATGGGAACAGTACCTGGACCTGATGGCCGAAAGCATTTTTGTCAACAGCGGTCGGGGGTGCATCAACTGCTCGGGGATTTGGGCCTCGCGGCACACGCGCGAAATTGCCCAAGCTCTGGCCGAGCGTCTTGGGCCCGTGGAAGTCAAACCCCCCGACGATCCCCAAGCCGCCTTGGCCGCCTTCACCGTCCCAGATATGGCCCGACAAATCTGGGAACTGATTGAACAAGAGTTGCAAGAAGAGGGCGTGGAGCACATGACGGCTCCCTACGGGCCCCGACTGGTGGAGCAGGAGCGGTGCGCTTATCTGCGGCCGGTGATCGTGCATTGCGAAAGCCCTGAGGTGGCCATCGCCAAACGCGAGTACATGTTCCCCTTCTGCACCGTGGTGAAGTGCCCTCAGGAAAAAATGCTGGAAAAAATCGGTCCCACCCTGGTCTGCACCGCCATCACCAACGATCCCCAATGGGAGCGCCAACTGGTCGATGCCACCCACATTGATCGGTTGAACTTGGGTCCGATTCCCACCACGCGCATCAACTGGCTCCAACCCCATGAGGGGAACATTGTGGAGTTTCTGTATCGGGCACGGGCACTGCAACTCTCCCCGCAGCGCCTGGAAGCCCTGAAATCCCAATGCAACCTGGCCTGATCCCTCCAAACTCGCCGCACAGCAATGCAGCCGTTTGAGTTTGAGCTTGGCACGCGGTTTGTCTTCGGTCCGGATTGTCTGGATCAAATTGGCTCCTTGGCTCAAGAGCTGGGCGGGCGTCGGGTGCTGTTGGTGACCGATCCGGGAATCGTGGCCGCAGGCCATGTGGAGCGAGCCGTTCGGGCACTGGAAGCCCAAGGGCTGCTGGTTTCGGTCTTTGACCAGGTGGTAGAAAATCCCACCACCGAAACGGTGGACCAGTGCCTGGTCCATGCGTGGAGCTTTGGACCGGACCTGCTGGTGGGCTTGGGTGGGGGAAGCTCCATGGATTGTGCCAAAGGAGTCAATTTCCTCTACACCAACGGCGGCCGGATGGAAGACTACTGGGGCGTGAACAAAGCCCGACGGCCCATGCTCCCCATGATCGCCGTCCCCACCACCGCAGGTACCGGAAGGGAAGCCCAAAGCTTTGCTCTCATCTCGGACGACCGCACCAAGGTGAAGATGGCCTGTG
>JAJRRR010000253.1 GCA_024279285.1 Planctomycetota bacterium | reverse complement strand
TGCGGCCTGTTGCGCTGCATGCAATTGGGTAACCGACGCGTGTATGAACACGGCTACGGCTATCCCGATCACGATCACCTGCACTGCGAAAAGTGCAACGCTTTGATTGAGTTCCAGTGCGAGGAACTGGAAAGGATTCGGGAAGCCGTGGCTCGGGAATATCATTTTCGGGCCAAGGGGCATCGGTTCATCATCACGGGGCTGTGTGCCAAGTGTGCCCGACAACGACGCCGTCAGCGACGCTTGGAATTGGTCTAACCAGGTCGCTTTTGGGCCACGCGCAGTCGGGCGGATCGGGCACGCGGGTTTCGGGCCACTTCTTCCGGGCTTGGGCGCACCACCCCTCGCACCACCTCCACCAGCTCCGGATGGGAGCGAAACTGCTGCTTGACTAACCGATCTTCTAGCGAGTGAAAACTGATCACCGCCACACGGCCCCCGGGAACCAAAGCCTCTGAGACCTCTCGCAAAAACTGCTCCAGGTGCTCCAGCTCCCGATTCACCACAATCCGCAAGGCCTGGAAGGTGCGGGTGGCTGGGTGGATTTTCTGCCGTCGGGCCGAAGCAGGAAGGGCTTCCAGGACCACCTGGGCCAACTCCTGGGCAGTGCGGATCGGCCTTCGACGCCGCTGGGCCACCACCGCACGAGCAATCCGACGACTGTATCGCTCCTGCCCGTACCGAAACAACACCTCTGCCAGCTCACGCTCCGAAAGCTCTTGAAGCAGTTGCCAAGCTGGTGGGCCGCAGGTGGGATCATAGCGCATGTCCAGGGAGCCTGGGGCGTGGAAGCTAAAACCTCGCTGCGGATCGGCCAACTGAAGCGACGACACGCCCAAGTCCAACAGCACCCCATGCACGCCAGATATGTCCAGCCGCTGAAGGATCTCGGGCAATTGAGCATAGCTGGCGTGGAAGACCTGGGCGGGCCAAGGAGCCAAGCGTTCTCGGGCCAGCTTGACGGCCTGAGGATCGCGGTCCAGAGCGATCAGTCGCCCTGAGGGTGCCACCCGTTTGGCCAGCTCCACCGCGTGTCCGGCTCCGCCCACCGTCCCATCGGCGATGATCTGGCCCGGCTGAGGGTCTAAGTGCCGGAGCACTTCGGCCAACAAGACCGGCACATGCTGAGAGCTAGCCATATCGGGCCAGATCGGGTTTTTCCCCTTCGGGAGTTTCGTCGCTTTGGGGGTCAAACCACTCTGGGCGGAAGCGGATGATGCGTCCCTGGCGCATGGCCAGGTTGGCAGTCAGGGCGATCACCGCGTCGCCTAAGGCCACTTTGGCATTGCAACGAGGTTGGTTCTCGGGAGCCGGGTTGCGGATGCACCAGGCCCAGTGCTCCATCTCCTCGGTGTAGCCACGGCTGACCGGACCGGTGCTGAGGGCTTTTTTGCCCACTTCGGCATCGGCTCCAGGGCTTTGGGTGGTGTCCAGCACGACCGAGTCGCCGCGTTTTTCCACTTTGACTCGGGTTTTGGGCGATCCGGTCGGGAAGAGCATCACTTCTTGTTCGCGTTCCAGAATCAAAGTTCCGGCGGTGCCCATCACCACCTCCCCATAGCCTCCGAACCCGTTGCCGTTGATGGACGAATAAGTGACGACGATTTTTTTGTTTTCCCGCTCGGGGTCGTTAGGGTCCATTTGGTAGTATTCCGGAGCGGGGAATTCAAAGATACAATAGACATGATCTTCAATGTCCCGATCCGGCGGGAACAAGTGCCGCCCTCCCACGGCCGAAACAGTCAGGGGCAGGGCTTTTTCTCCTTTAGGATTCATGGCGGCGATGAAGATTCCTGCGGCATCCAATTGATGGCTTCCCAGTTCGGCCATCAGCCCTCCGCCAGTGTCGTTCCACAAGCGCCAGCGGATCAGATGTTCCAGGGCGGTGCGTTGGTAGGGTTTGCCGTTGATGGTGAGGGTTTTTTCCTTGTAGCCGTATCGGGCCGCGTCCACCACTTCGTCCAGGGCGATTTTTTCCAGCAGGGCTTTTCGTTGCAGGAGGGCTTCGATTCGGGAGCCGCGTGCTCGGGCCAGATTGGCCTGAAGGCGCCGGAGTTCTTTTTCCACCTTGGCCAGAGCTTGTTTGGCTTCGTGGGGCAGCAGGGGTTTCCAGCTATCCCGGCCCGGCAAGTTCCCCCGATGCCACTGCGCCCGAATGTGGTGAATCCGCCCAATCAAACCGCGACGAATGGTGTCCACCGCGTTGTCGTACAAGATGCTGTAATGCCGTTGATGACCCACGGCCAGCACCTTGCCGGTTTGTTGGGCCACTCGGGCCATTTCTTTGCACTGGCGAACGCTATGGGCCATGAGTTTTTCCGTCAGCACATGCTTTCCGGCCCGCATGGCCTCAATGGCCACCGGAGCATGCAAATGAAGCGGCAAGGCGATGATCACCGCTTCCACATCGGGGTCTTTGAGCAGTTCGCGGTAGTCTTGGTCATAGACTTTGACATGCCGTCGGGCCTGGTCTTCGGTTTTCCAGCCATACTTGGCCATCAGGCCGGGTCGGGCAGCCAACGCATTGGGCGAGGAGGGATCGCCGTGGAAAGCTCGCCAGATGTTGTAGGGTCGGATGTCAGCAATGGCGACGATGTTGAGATATTCGGGGTTGTGGGCACCGATAAGCACTCCTCCTTCGTCTCCAGTGCCGATCAGGCCCACCCGAACCGGCTTGCCCACTGTGCGATCATAGCCAAAGTAATAAGCCCCCAACCCTCCGCCGGAAACCAGTCCAGCAGCGATGGTTCCCTGGAGAAATTCGCGTCGGGTCAGAGGGCTGCCAATGGCCCCGTAGAAGTTCTCCTTCCCAATGGCTTTTTCTTCCGGAGTCAAGTGCATCGTGGTTGCCCGTTGGAGTTGGAGGAACCAGATCAAAAACGGCTATTGCGCCTCAATTTGGTCCGAATCCGAAGTCTGTTTCCGGCAGCGGCGACAACATCCATGATACAACACAAAGTCCAATCCTGCCCAGCGTCCCACGGGTGCAAACACCATCACCCACATGGCCAGCATTTCTATGACATCTTTATTCACCAGCAGGGCATGCCCTTGGGACGGATGAGGTGGAGGATATTGACCAGGCAACGCCGGTTGGGCTAGCACCACCAGGAGCAAAAACACCGCTCCTGCCAGTGCGGCCAATCGGGTCAAAAGACCCAACATCAAACCCAAACCGATCCCCATCAATGCCCAGCGTGTGCCCCAGTCTATCCAGTCGATCCACTCCACCACGGGAGGCAGGGGGCCTCGGCGCTGAAGCTGCTCTGGGGTGGCCAGTTGTTCCAACTGCTGGTCAAAGAGCTCCAACAAGCGATCCATGTGTTCCAGCAGCGGTTGTCCCTGCGACTGAAGTTCCTGCCACCGACGATGCAGACGCTCTTGCAAGTAAGGAACCTCTTGGGAAGCCGCTTGTCGGGCTTGCTCGTACCACTGCCGCAGCCCACTAAGGTACTCTCTGATCTCGCTCTCATGATCGGCAAAGAAGTCTTCCAGTTGTTTTTCAAAGGTTTTCAGGACCTGTTGGGCTTGAGTGCGTTGCTGCTGATCGAAGCCGAAATGGGCGGCGGCGTCTTCCACGCGCTGCTGCCAACGCTGGAACACCCAGGCTTTGTCCAGCCGCTTGCGCCCGTCGTAATCGGGCACCAAGCGGTGGAAGTAGGGAGCCAGGGGGCCTCGGGCCTGGCGGAAAAACCCTTCGGCGGACCACCGCGGATGTTTCCACTTCCACCAGCCTTCGTACAAAAAGTGCCAGCCCAGGGCCACGCGCAACAGCACCAACGACACGACGGCTAAAAACCCAATCTGAAATCGGCCTCTCAAAGCTGCTCTCCTCAAGCGGGCAGAAAAGAACCAACTCCAGGAGCCATTGTAGGCTCCACGGGACAGGTTTGTCAGCCCAATGGACGGCTCGGACTACTTGGATTTCGCCTTGGTTTTGGACTTTTTGGCCCCGGGGATGGGAGCGGTGCGTCGGGCCTGGGGATTATCCGGGTTGGTTTGAATATCGGACGGGTTGACCCAACCGGCCCGAATGTCCTCCCCACGCAAAAACCGCTCATAAAAGAACCTTCCTCGGGGGTTGGCCGTGGGATACTGTTCAAACACCTCCCCCCGACCAAACATCCGTGGATCGCCTTGGGCCCGAAGCAGTTGCTCCATCCGAGCCCGAAGCTTTTGCTTGATCGCCTGGTGGGCGGGATCTCGGGCCAGGTTGTTCAGGCAATCCGGATCGCTGGCCACATGATACAACTCCTCCGAAGGACGCTTGCCAAAGCAAAGCTCCCAATAAATGTGCCCGCTGGGATCGTCCCGAAGATTGAGAATCACCGTTTTGGTCGGGCTGCCGTCGCAGTTGAGGTATCCGGTTTCGGGATTGCCCACCGGCCAGCGCGCCGGTTCGTAGTTGACCAGATAAAGCCAAGGACCTTGGCGGATTCCGCGAATGGGATAGCCCTGATCCCGAGGACGCCCCACATCGTGCCGCTCCTTTCCCACCAACACATGATCCCGAGCCGGGTCTATCTGCCCAGACCGGTCGCTTCGAAGCAGCGGCACCAAAGAGCGGCCCACCGTTGGATGCATCCCACTGCGTTGCCAAGGAACGCCTGCCAACTCCAGGATCGTAGGAGCCAAGTCCGCGAAGCTGACAAAGTCCTCCACACGCCGACCAGGATGCTTGATCCCCGCCGGCCACATCACCGCAAGCGGCACATGTATCGCGTGCTCATAACACTGCCCCTTGACCCGAGGAAACGGCATCCCATGGTCGGAGGTGACGAAGACCACGGTGTTTTGTAGCAATCCGCGGCGGTCCAGTTCTTCCAGCATGAGTTTCAAGTGGTGGTCAAAGTGTTCTACTTCCACGGCATAGTCCAGGATGTCGTTTCGCACCCGGGGCACATCGGGCCAGTAGCCGGGAAGGAGACGGATTTGCTCAGGCCGTTTTCCGGCCCGGCGACCACTGCCGTACTCATAACGCCGATGCGGCTCCAGTCCTCCGTACCAGAAGCACCACGGACGATCCTTGGGCACCGAGTCCAGAAAGTCCCGAAAATTGGCCGCGTAATCAATTCGGCTGATTCCCCGTGCAGGAGGTCTCAAAAACCGGCGGTGGAATCGGTGGCCGGTCATCAGTCGGGGTTGGCCTTGCTGGTTGCGAGCCACCCCAGGCCCCCAACCCTTGCCCGTGTAGCCCACCTCGTAGCCGTGTTCCATCAGCACTTCGGTCCATACCTTGAACTTGGCCGGAAAGTAAGGCCAGTGGTTGGCCGCAGCTTCCAGTTGCCAACTGTGTCGGCCGGTGAGGATGATGCTTCGTGCCGGAGCACACTTGGGATTGGGCGTGTAGGCCCGAGTGAACAACACCCCTTGGCTGACCACCCGATCAAACCCTGGCGTGCGCACCCAGGCACATCCCAAGCAACTGGCGTGCCCCCAAGACCAATCGTCCGCGATGACGAACAAGAAGTTAGGCCGCTGCACTTCGGCTGCCACCACACCGGTGGCCCCAACCACCACACTCACTACCGCCAATCCCAACCAACTCATGGCAAACTCCTTGCGACCCAAAACTTGCCCTGGGGAGCCAAGCAAACCACCGGCATCCAGTTTGCGTAGCCTCACTCCCCCCGGCAAGGGTTTGCCCCACTGACTTATCCCCACTTTCTCACGCTGCGCGCAAAACCAGCAGTGACTTCCAACTTGCCGACATAAAGACACAGGCGTTTTTCCGCCCCTGCCCAGGAGGACACACCGGCTTTTTGTTCCAGAGGAGGAGCAGAAAAAGAGAGGGATAACTCATCCCAAACTCTGACCTATCCTCACTTTTCCCCCGGCTGTGCAAGAATTGGCGGTCCCCTCCAACTGGTCTTTTGGTATGCACTTGCAAAAAGTTCGTATCCACAAGCCGCATACCCAAGGAGAAAACCGTCATGAGATGCACGGAGGCTTCTCCTGCTGTTGCCCTTGCCAGAGGTTCCCTGCGAGCAAGTCAAGTCTTGGGCCTCACTTGGTGGCCCCAGGTAAAACCGATCAGTAGAGCGTGTCTCCCTGCGAGTAAGCCAAAACCTGGGTTTTCACGCATCTATCCGGATGTGGGAGCCAGAGCAGCGCTACCAGGAAAACTTGCAAGACTACCCAATTGCCAAGAAGAAATGCCTTGGCTGCCCCAGGTGCATTATCGCAAGAGCCGTTCAGGGCAACAGCCTGGAGTGGTGTGCTGAGAGCGGGGCTTGCCCAACTGTTGGGACGAGGTTCTCAAACACTTCGCTTGAAAAATGTGCCACAGGTGCTGGAGTGGGGGGCCCAGCATCGGGACGAGCCGTGGTTTTTGATGACCGACTTGTGGTGGAGCGGGCGGAAGCTGGTGGAACTTTATAGCAACTGTTTAAGAGCATCTGCGAGCTGCAACCGAAGATGAGTGGAGCAGCCAGAAGCTGGTGGTACGGCAAAACGATAATGATTGAGTAAGCGTTTCAGGCCAGAAGGTTTTCGTTTGGGCTGGTCGCTTCGCTCTCTCCCAGGAAAATCTCCGAAAGCTAGGACTGGACCAGAAGAGCCGTCTTTGAACTGGTCGCTTCGGGACACGCAGGTGCAGAGTGCCGAGCGGTTTGATCGTTTGTTGTTGATCAGGAGTTTGAGCTTGATGGGACCGAGGTGTGGCTGACTGGTGCCGAGCGGTAATCGTTTGCTATTGATCGGGTTGATGGCGTATGTGGTGTTGGTAGGCCTGGGCCACGGTGCTTTGGAGCACTACGATCCGCGGATGTGGTCTAGTTCTGGGTTGCGGAGTGCGATGAGTGCTTTGGGCGGGAGGTGTGGAATCGGGAGCGCCCCTCTCCGGCCCAAGCGTTCTCGGCCCTGATCTCAGCTCTAACAGCCCGTTGAAAAACCTCCCCACCCACTTGCTATTGAAATATTCTTCTGTACACTGCCTGGCATCAGCTTCTCAGTTCCCGGTTTGCTGCCGCTTCTTTCGGAAAGGGTGCCCGATGAACCTGGGCCGAT
>JAJRRR010000252.1 GCA_024279285.1 Planctomycetota bacterium | reverse complement strand
CAGGCATTGGTGGACGAATTGGTGGCGGAGGTGTTGGCCCTGGGGCAGCAGGATCTGGTGATGAGGGCCCTGCGGCGGTTCAAGCGTCGGGAGACGCTTCGGGTGGCCTATGGAGACTTGATTCTGGAACAGCCCTTGCAGACGGTCGTGGCGCAGATTTCCTATGTGGCCGAGGCCATATTAGAGGCGGCGGTGGCTTGGGCCCGAGAACAACTGACCCAACAACGCGGCACTCCCCGACTCCCCGATGGTCGCCCTTGCCGGTTTGTCGTGTTGGGGATGGGCAAGCTGGGCGGAGTGGAGCTGAACTACTCCAGCGACATTGACTTGATCTTCCTGTACGAAGGGGACGGACAGACCGACGCTCCCCGAGCCTGGTCCAACCAGGAGTTCTATTCCCGATTGGCCCGATGGCTCCTGGACCTGTTGACTGCTCAGACGGAGTTGGGTCAGGCCTATCGGGTGGATTTGCGTCTTCGCCCGGAAGGGGAACGGGGGCCGCTGGTCATCAGTTGGGATCAGGCCCGACACTACTACGATGTCAAAGGCCGCACTTGGGAACGCCAAGCGTATGTCAAAGCCCGACCCGTGGCCGCTGACCTGGACTTCGGCCAGCAATTTCTCAAAGAACTGGAACCCTGGGTCTATCGGCGTTATTTGGGCGTGGCCGACATTGCCGACATCAAAGCCCTTAAGCGACGCATCGAACGCCAAACCACCCAAAAGGGCAAAGACGAATTGAATGTCAAAACCGGAGTGGGGGGGATTCGGGACATTGAGTTTGTGATCCAGTTTTTGCAACTGCTCAACGGAGGCGATCTGCCCCAATTGCGCACGCCCAACACTCTCACAGCCATCCAGCGGTTGGAGCAGGTAGGCTGTCTGACCCATCAGGAGCGCACCGTGCTGGAAACCAACTACAGTTTCCTGCGCAAAGTGGAACACCGGCTCCAGATTATGTTTGACCTCCAAACGCACGAGTTGCCCAGTGATCCCAAGGAGCTGCGCAAGCTGGCCATTCGGGTGGGGTTTTCCGACTCGCCGAAACAATCGGCCCTGGAAGCATTCCAGCGTACCTATCGCCAGGCCACCCAATTGAATCGCAAGATTCTCAACCACCTGCTGCACGACGCTTTTGGCGAAGAAGGTCAAGCTCCACCGGAAGTGGACTTGGTGCTGGATCCCCAACCAAGCGAAGAAATGATCCGTCAGGTGCTGGCCCCTTATGGTTTTCGGGATCCGATGCAGGCGTATCATCACCTGATGGGACTGGCCACGGAGCGGATTCCGTTTCTTTCCACGCGGCGATGTCGGCACTTTTTGGCTTCGATTGCTCCGGAACTGCTCAAAGCTCTGGCCCGAACCCCCGATCCGGACGCCACGCTCATCACTTTGGAACAGGTGAGCGATTCGCTAGGGGGCAAGGGGGTGCTGTGGGAACTGTTCAGCTTCAATCCGCCCAGCTTGCGACTGTATGTGCAACTGTGTGCTTCCAGCCCTTATTTGTGCAGCATCCTGATCAGCAACCCGGGCATGATTGACGAGTTGATGGACAGCTTGCTTTTGGACCGTTTGCCCGAGCTGTCCGCCATGCGAGAGGAGTTGTCGCAACTGACCCGGGCTGCCGAAGACCTGGATCCCATCCTGCACAGCTTCAAAAACGCCAAGCATCTTCAGGTGGGAGTTCGGGATGTGCTGGGCAAGGAGGAACTTCCCCGGGTCACAGCTTGCTTGAGCGATGTGGCCCAAGTGTGCCTGGAAGAAGTCATCCGGTGGTCCTGGGAGCACACGGTCAACCGCTTGGGGGAGCCGCAGTGGGAACAAGGACCGTGTCCTTGGATCGTGTTGGCCATGGGGAAGTTTGGGGGTCGGGAACTGAATTACCACAGCGACTTGGATGTGGTGTTTCTCTACGCTGGCACCGGCCACACACGCCCCCAAAGCCGCTCTGCTACCAGCACCACCAACCAGCACTTTTTCAGCGAGTTGGGTTCCCGGGTCATCAAGGTGATGACCTATTTGGGGCCTCATGGTCGGCTGTACGAAGTGGACGCCCGATTGCGCCCCACCGGACGAAGCGGTGCCTTGGCCACCTCGTTGGACGAGTTTGTGCGGTACTTTGCCTCGGGCGAAGGCCAGCTTTGGGAGCGGCAAGCGTTGTGTCGGGCCCGGGTGCTGTGCTCCGACCCCTCGGTTGCCCAACGCACCCAACAGGCCATCCTGGAGGTGCTCACCGCGCGCCCTTTCACAGCCCAAGATGTGGAAGCCATTGCCCAGATGCGCAAGCGGCTGGAACAAACGGCTTCGCCGGAAGACCTGAAGCGCGGTCCAGGTGGGATCGTGGATGTGGAGTTTGCCGTGCAAATGCTTCAGCTTCGCCACTTGGCTCAGTTCCCTCAGCTCCGCCAGCCCAATACCTTTCTGGCCCTGAACACCCTGCACGAGCTGGACTTGCTGCAGGAGGAGAGCTATCGGGTGTTTGCCGAAGGCTATTTGCTGCTTCGTCGGGTGGAGTCCCGACT
>JAJRRR010000251.1 GCA_024279285.1 Planctomycetota bacterium | reverse complement strand
GGCCGAAAAATGTGCATTTGTTTAGCTTCGCACTTAACCGGCCTTCACACTCAGGGCCTGTCGCACCGCTTCCAACTGTCCGGCCGAACCAAGCTTCTGGTTCTTGTGGGCGATGAATTGGGCGTATTCGGCCATAAACTTTTTGCCAGGTCCACGCGGGTCAAACTGGTCCGGATGGTCTCGGAAAAACTCCCGATACACGGCACACCACACCAGACGGCCGTCGGTATCGATGTTGACCTTGCACACGCCTAGCTTGGCCGCTGGGAGGTAGTGTTCTTCGGGCACGCCGCTGGCTCCTTCCAATTTCCCCCCGGCTTGATTGATCCGCTGCACCAGCTCTTGAGGCACACTGCTGGAGCCGTGCATCACAAGCGGAAAGCCCGGCAGCCGCTTCTGAATCTCCCGAATCCTATCAAAATGCAGCCCTTGAGAGCCTTTGAACTTGTAGGCCCCGTGAGAAGTGCCGATGGCCACAGCCAGCGAGTCGCAACCGGTTCGCTGGACAAACTCCAGAGCTTGATCCGGATCGGTCAGGCAGGCGTGCTTCTCATCCACGGCGATGTCTTCTTCCACCCCTCCGAGCATCCCCAGTTCGGCTTCCACGGAGATGCCTTTTTCATGGGCACGCTCTACCACACGGCGGGTGATTTCGATGTTTTTCTCAAACGGCTCGTGCGAGGCGTCAATCATCACCGAGGAATAAAACCCACTGTCAATGGCGTCATAGCACACTTCCTCGGTGCCATGGTCCAGGTGGACCGCAAAGATGGCCTCGGGGAACACTTCTTCGGCGGTCCGAATAATGGCTTGCAGGAAGCGCTTGTCGGTGTAGGCTCGGGCTCCCCGGGAAATCTGCACGATGAACGGAGCCGCCATCTGTGGGTTGACCGGATCTTCGTTGCTGCCCACTTTGCCCAAGTTCCCTCGAAACAAACCCACACATTGCTCCAGGTTGTTGATGTTGTAGGCCCCGATGGCATAACGCCCGTAGCAGTGCTTGAACAACTCACTAGTGGTGACGATCATCGCCCTTTCTCCTTGCTTGGCTGCCGAAAAGTGGCTCTGCAGCCCGATCGGGTCCTTTCAAGCGTAGGCTCTGGGCTGGCAAAAGCCAGAGTTCTTCTGGTCAGGTTCAACCTGGAGTGATTGTAGCGAGTTTGCCTCTCAGGACCAGAGCAAGCTGCAGGGGTTTCTGTCCGGCCGACACGCAGCCGTCGTGTCGGAGGAGCTTGCAGGAATTGGACTCGTCTTGGTTTTGCCGGTGATGTAAATTGAATATTGAATATTCAATTTGCACAAAGGGAAGGTATGATTCCACGCACTTTGGCTTCTTCCTTGCGTCGGGCAGCCCAAGTGTTCCCGGTGGTTACCCTGACGGGACCTCGCCAGTCGGGGAAGACCACTTTAGTGAGGCATGTTTTTCGCCGCCACCGGTATGTCTCGTTAGAGTTGCCGGACCTGCGCCACTTGGCTCTGGAAGATCCTCGTGGATTTTTGGCCCAGTTTGACAGACCGGTCATTTTGGACGAAATTCAGCGCGCTCCGGAGTTGTTTTCTTATTTGCAAGTGCTGGTGGATGAGCATCCGGACTGGACAGGGCGATTTATTCTCACAGGGAGCCAGAACTTCCTCCTGCTAGAAAGCATCTCTCAAACTTTGGCGGGGCGCTGTGCTGTGCTGCATTTGCTCCCTTTGTCTTTGGCAGAACTTCAGCGACGCCGCGCTTTGTCCTTGAGCACCCTGGGACGGCGGCTTCCCCCGCAACGAAAGCCTCCGAAACAAAGCCTGCTGCAAACTCTCTGGACAGGATTCTATCCGCGCATTCACGCTCGGGAACTGCCGCCGCAGCAGTGGTTGGCTGCTTATTATCAGACTTATCTGGAGCGCGATGTTCGTCAGGTGCTCAACATTGGTGATTTGGAAACTTTCGGACGCTTCGTTCGGCTGTGTGCCGGACGGTGTGGACAAGTGCTCAACTTGTCCTCGTTGGCTGCCGATTGTGGTATTTCCCACACCACCGCCCGACGATGGCTCTCTGTGCTTCAAGCAAGCTTTGTCGTGATCCTCTTGCGCCCCTACCACCGCAACTTTGGGAAACGACTGATCAAAAGTCCTAAGCTTTACTTCCTGGACTCCGGCTTGCTGTGCTTCCTGCTCCAGATTCGTTCCCCGGAAGAGCTTTTCCAGCGAGCTGAACGCGGAGCTGTGTTTGAGTGCTTTGTGCTCTCTGAGCTGGTCAAGAACTTTCTCCACCGAGGCGAACAACCCTTGGTGTATTTTTGGCGGGATTCCTCAGGCCACGAGATAGACTTCCTGCTGGAGCTGGGTAGCACGCTTATTGCGATAGAAGCCAAGTCAGGTCAGACTTTGGTTCCGGAATTTTTCAAGAACCTGCACTTTTGGCGTGGTTTGCCTGCCCAGGCTTCTACTCCCACGGCCCTGGTTTATGGAGGAGATTCTGCGGCCAGGCACCAACAAACGGTAGTGTATCCCTGGTTTTCACTCTAGAGCTTCAGAGCTTGTGGAAAAGGCATTTGGTATTTGTTGGACGGGGGGAATCTGGTGCCCCCTGAACCAGTCAGGCAAGGTCCCGGGGCAAGCATCCCTTGGTCATACTTTTATGTTTGCAAGTTGAACATCCAAAGTTCAAATTGCAAAAACGCTCCGCAGGCTCTGTCCCTGCCGAAGTGTTTCAAGACCAAGTGGCGGCTCCGCCTGCTTGAGTCCCTTTCGCAAAAACCAAAGAGGGTTTTGGGCCCTCTTGGTGTCTTTTGCCAAGCCTGGGCACTAAACTGACATGCAAGCGGACTTGCCAGTTGGTTCCCAGACCAAGAAAGCGAAAACAGGAATGCCTGTGCAACGGGTGTGGGGTGTAGCGATTTTGTGTGGGGGGCGAAGTCGGCGGATGGGTCGGCCCAAGCCCTGCCTCCCTTGGGGAAATACCACCTTGCTGGACCATGTGGCCTCTCGCCTCGCCCCCTGTTCCCCAACACCGGTGATCCTGGTTGCGGCTCCTGCTCAAGAGCTCCCGCCGGTCCGCGTGCCGGTGGAGGTGGTCCGCGACCGCCGCGAAGCTCAAGGCCCCCTGCAAGGCATCGCTGAGGCGTTGGCTGCCGCGGACCGCTTGGGGTGTCAAGGGGTTTACATCACCAGCTGCGATGTGCCGGGTGTGCGTGCGGAGTTTGTGCAACTGGTTCTTCAACAACTGGAGCAAGTCGATGCCGCTGTGCCGCAGGCGTTAGGACACACTCAGGTGCTGGCCGCCGCCTATGCCACCTCACTTGCCCCCTTGGCCCAACGGCTTCTGGAGCAAGGGAAGCGTAAACCTCGGGATCTGCTAGAGCGCATCCGTGTCCGATGGCTTCCCGAGCCTCTACTTCGCACCGTGGATCCCCAGTTGGACTCACTCCAGAACCTCAACACCCCTGAAGATTACCGCCAAGCGTTGCTCAAAGCCCGACTTCCTATTCCTCACTGGTTGCAAAGTCCCTCAAATCCCAACTAAATCTAACCCAAACGCAGTTCAACCCCGGGAAGGGGGAGCAAAGTACACTAGTGCCATCAAGTAGCCGAAGATGGACAAAGCCACCACGACACACCCGAGTACAAAAATCGCAACTTGCCATTGGGCTTGCTCGCGCCGACCTACCAACAGCAACAAGGCAAAGCCCTGGATCAATGCCAATACGATCATGAGCCAAGTGGGAGAACTGAAAACACGGGCCAGCCAAGGTGAGGCCAAACTGGCCGCCAGTGACGGCAACACCACCATGGCTCCAATAGCCACATCTACCCAATCAAACTCCTCCTGGGGCGGCTTTGGAGGAGTTTGAAAAGGCTGCAAAGGGTCTATTCCGCTCATGGCACACCCCACGGGCCAAGAGGCTAAGCGGCTCTTGGATTTTAGGCGGTGTTTAAGCAGAGCAAACCCCTTATCGCCGCGGGAGCTGAGGCTGGAGGGCTACTTGTTTTGCGGGAGCCTGGGCATAAGCCGGCACATAGCGGTAATACACCTCCAGGCACATCACCGCCAGCGAAGTAGTGAAGACCCGACCACCGTATCCTCCCCAGGCCGAACGCTCCGGCCAACTTCCCCGATCCGCTCCCTGTTTTTCTTGAAGCCGAAGCAAAGTGTCGGTCAAAGCCCGATTCCAACGCTCCCACCGAGGGCCTTGCAAGTGGTACAGGCCCAAGGTGCCGTAGTACCAATAGTAGTAGTTGGGCCGATGCGGTTGAGGCAGGTGTTGCATCAGGTAATCGGCGGCTTCTTGCATGCTGGGATCATCGCGCGGAGTGCCCAACAGCACCCGACAAAACAGGGCTTCGGCAGTCATCGTGGGTGAAGGACGATGGCCGATCTGATAGGCGGCTAACCCGCCGCGGGAACCCGAGGAGACGGCTTTGAGGAACCTCCGGGCGGCTTGCCAGGTTTGGTCAGGCACGGGCACTTGGGCCATCCGCCCACAGTGCAACACCATCAATTGCCAGCCTAATTGGCTGGTGTCGCCCAAGGCATCTCCGGGCCGGTAGCGCCAGCCGCCGGTTTTGGGGTGTTGGGCCTTTTGGGTATATTGGATAGCTTTTTCCAGCGGCAGCCGCAGCCGAGGATCGCCACTCATCAAGTACGCCTCGGCCACCGCCAAAGTGGCCATGGCGTGGCAATACATGGCCGCATACAAGGTCGCCCGCCCGGACAAGGAACCGTCGGGAGCTTGCTGGTCCAAGAGGTAGTGGAGTCCTTGGGCCACAGTGTCCTTGTAGGGTCCTTGCAGATGGGTGTGTCCGGCTCCCAAGAAGGCCAGCAGGGCGAGCCCTGTGATTCCGGTTTCAGCTCGGGTGCCGGCTCCTGGGCGGCGATGGCCCAAGGTCCGAACATCCCGCCCTCCGCCGTGAGCCTGAGCCGACCAACTGCCCTGGGCCGATTGTTGGGCTGCCAGCCAAGCCAACGCGCTTTGGATGGCTGATTCAGTCTGTTGACTTCCGCCCCCTTGAACCACCCATCGCATGCGTTCAGGATCCCGACGGCGAGCCAAAGCCGCCGGGACGGGCAAATCCAACTCCGGAGCCAAAGGGACCCGAACCGGCACCAATCGCCCTTGGTCCCGTGCCAAAGAGGGTTCCTGCCCGTGGGGTGGTTGGGCCTCGGAAGGTGACAGGCTTGGGGCAAGCTCCCTTGGCACCGGAGTCAATACTGCTTGGACCGGGGCCTTCACAGGCTGATTGGGGAGCAAGGGGGGAAGTTCCGGCGAGGGCAGCTCGTCCACCGAAGCTTTTTCCAGTTCCAGCGACTCCGCTTCTGTCTTCACCTCGGGCAAGCTGAACGCAGTCTCCGTGGAGCTGGAACGGGCAACTTCGGAGGCGACAAATTGCTCCACTTTCGGAGCATCTTCTTGCGGAGGTTCTTGCAGTTTGGGGCGCTGCAATTGGGGTTCTTTGCGAGGCGTGGCTGGCTGGGGAGGCGGAACATCCGCCACGGCCGGAGCCGGGCCAGAGGAAGTTAACTCGGAGGAGGCCACCTGGGATACGGACTGTCTTGAGAAAAGCTCCTCAGGCGGTTCGACCTCCGGCGGTTGCTGAGGCAAATCGGGCCCGGGCAGTTGTTCCTGGGGAGGCTTTTGCACCTGAAGGGCTTTGCCCGAAAAAGTGGTTTCTGACTCCCCAAGTTCCAACTCCGAAGGTTTGACTTCCGGCGGCTCTTTGACTTCCCAAAGCGGATCAGCAGAGGAGGGCTCGGAGGGCAGATGTGGTGCAGAAACTTCTACGATGCGAATGGCAACGGTTTGCTCGGTGCCTTGATACTGCTGCACGATTTCCACCGTGGCGGCGTAGGTGAGCAACAGGGCGTGGACCATCAACGAAATGAGCACGCATTTGCGCAATCGGCGCGACTGCCCCCAGGGGGAAAGCAACACGCCCAACAACACCAGGCTCACCGCACCCAATGTGGCCCAGGTGATCCACAACCACCAGGGCACTCCAGACCAGGCAGCTTGAGCCAATAGGGCCATTGTTATCGGGTCCTGTTGCCAAGGGGCTGCACGGCGATGGCTAGTTCGCGCACACCGGCGGCTCGGCAGGCGTCCAGCACCCGAGCCACATGCTCAAACGCTCCTTGGGCATCTCCGCGGATGAGGACACCTTGGTCGGGATAGTTTTTTCGGGCCAGTTCCAGGCGTCGGCGAAGTTCCTCCAGGCTCACCGGACGGCCTTCCAGGGTGATCCGTCCATCCCGATACACATGGATGATCTTCTTCTCCGGAGCCGGAGTCAGGGGCCCACTGGTGCTAACTCGGGGAACCTGGAGCCGAATGTCCCGTTCCAGTTGAGAAAACGAAGTGCTGACCATGAAGAAAATGATGAGCAAAAACACGATGTCGATCATCGGGGTGAGGTTGACCACGGGTAGTTCGTCTCGGGCCAATTTGCCGGGCATGGATTGACTCCTGCACGGGAGGGATCAGGCGGCTTGGGGCGGCTTGGGGCGAGCTTTGCCTTTGCTGGCCAAGGGAGCATCTCCGGCCACAAGCGGCACCAAACGCTGGCCCAACTCGTCCAGCTCCGCTACCCGACGGTCTACGCAACTGCTCAAGTACAGGTAAGCCACCATGGCCGGGATGGCCACGCTCAATCCGGCAGCCGTGGTAACCAGGGCTTTGCTGATCCCGTCGGCCAGCAACTCCGGACGCCCCAGGGCAAAATGCGTAGCAATGGCCTGAAACGCCTCGATCATGCCCATCACCGTGCCCAACAATCCCAACAGCGGGCAAACCGTCGCCACCGTGTTGAGCACGCGCAGATACTTGCGCAGGTGCAGAGTGATGCGGTCTTGGGCATCAATCAGGGCCTGTTCCACTTCCACCGAGGGACGCCCCCATTTCTTCACCCCAGCAGCAAACAGCTCGGCCACCGGCGTGCCGTTTTCCTCGCACAAAGCCAAGGCTTCCTCAGGGCTGAGACGACCTTGTTCCAACTGGTGCAAAAATCGCTTGACAAACGGCCGGGGGATGACTGTTCCGCGACGCAGGCTCACCAGACGCTCCAAAACGAAAACCAAAGTCAGCACCGAGCAGGCCAAAATGGGCACCATGAGAATGCCTCCGCTTTTGATCACTTCCAGCAGGCTTTTGCTTTCGGTGCCCAAAGGAGGCAAGGGGGAAGGCGCTGCTTGGGCCGAAGTGTTGTCCGACTCGGGGTTGGGATCTGGAGCAGCGTGGACCAGTCCCAGCAACAACACTCCCATCAACACCCCTAGCGGCACGAACCGCGCAGAAGCAACTTTTGGCATGATGGCCCTCTTGCCTGTGGGGGAAGTGATGGCACCGGCCCAGGCCAGTGCTAGACTCATCGCTGGACTTGTCCACGGCCACCTAGGGCCTGAAGCCGCTGGTGAGCCTGAGCCCTAAAGGGAGAATCGGCCAAGTGGTTCACGATGCGCAAATAGAGCTGAGCGGCCTTGTCCACTTCCCCTAGCTTCTCATAACATTTCCCAGCCTGCAAAAGCGCCGCAGCTTGCCACTTTGGGTACGGATATAAAAGTTCCACACGCAAGTATTGACGCAACGCCTGGCGATACTGCCGTTGGTGCAAGTAGGTTTCGCCGATCATCCATTGGGCCATGGCTGCCCGAGGGGTGCCGGAGCTTCGGGGATGGTTGATCACCTGTTGGAAGGCTTTGCGTGCCTGGGCAAATTCCCCTTGGCGCATAAAAGCGACAGCCACGACCCAGTGCCACATGTAAGCCCGGGAAAACTCCGGCCACCGCTTCAAGCCCTGCTGGGCAGCCAGCAGGGCCGAGCGAAGCTCGCCCAGTTCCAGGAGGGATTGAGCCAGTCGCAACTGGGCGGTGGCAGCCCAGGGAGGCGCAGGCGAAGGCAATTGCTCTTGGAGCTTGCGCACCTGGTCCACGCACTGGCGGTACTTTCCCAATTGAAACGCCGACTCGGCCACCCAAAACCGCACCTCCGCAGCCTGATCCGCCGGAGCTACCCCCAGCGCCTGTTGCATCCACTGCAAGGCCCTTTCCCATTGCTGCTTTTCCACTGCCCAAGCCCCTATCGCGTAGCTGACCTGCCACTTCTGTTCCGCAGTGGCATGAGGAGCGTTGATGACAAATTGGGCCCAACTTTGGGTCTGGTCCCAACGGCCTAGCTTCCGGCTCCAGAGGGTCAACTGCACGGCAGCTTGCAAGTTCAGGGGAGTTGGTGCAGAGCGAGCCACCTGGGCCATGTGCTCTGTGGCTTGAGCGTGTCGGTCCAACTGCCAAAGAACCCAAGCCAATTGGAAAGCTGCAGGATGGCGTTCAGCACTGCGCGGGTAGCGTTGCAGAAGCAACCGGTAGTGCCCCAGGGCAGCTTGCCACTGCTTGCGGCGTTGGGCTAATTCCCCTTGGCCCAATAGGGCCTTGGGCGCCAAAGGAGACCGAGGAAACCCCTCCACCACCGTAGCCCAGTGCCGCTGAGCTTCCTCCAATTGGTTTTGCTCAAAGAGTAAAAATCCTGCCATGTAGTGGGCTTCGGCCTTGAGAGAATCTGGGGCTTTTTCCATCCGGGTGAGCTTGAGAAAGTGTTGCAGGGCTTTTCCCGCTGGCTTTGTTCCCACCAGCACCAGGCCACGCCGGAGAGTGCCTGGGCCTGCAAGGGGCCTTGGGCCCTTTGGGCCAGATGGGTGTAGAGTTTCAGGGCCTGGTCCCAATCCCCTTGGGCGTAAAGCTCGTCGGCCACCAGGACCAGCCACGGCAAAGCTTGAGGTTCGCCAGGAAACTGAGCGTGCAGCCGTGCCAGGGCCTTGAGGGCTTTTTCTTTTTGGCCCGATTTCAAATGCACAAGCACCAAGGCGGCTAACACCTGCGCTTTGAGACTTTTTCGCTGAGCTAGAGACTGTGCGTGCTGAAGCACCACCAGGGCTTGATTCCATTGATGCAAGCCCGCATAACAAGCTCCCAGGGTATACCACAGTTGGCCTTGCCACGGACGGGGAACCATCCACGCGGCTTGCCACGGCGGGGGAGCTACCAAAGGCAAGGCCTGAGCAGTTTGTTCCCAAGGGGATTCTTCCGTACCCTGGAGCAAGTCCACCAAGGGCAAAAGCACTTCCAGAGCCTGGCGATGCTTTCCTTGGCCATAGAGGGCCATACCCCGAAAGAGTTCCAGTTGCCATTGAGGCAAGGGGGCTCCGCTTTGCCGACACTGCTGAAGCCAAGCCAAAAGTCGGTCAAACTCCTCATGCTCCAGGGCCCAACGGCCTAAATGCCACAAGCCTTCCTCCAGCACCCAAGGGAAAGGAGAGGCTTGCAACAACCACTGCCAGTGCCTTAGGGCCGACTCCGGCTGATTGTGTCGCAAAGCCAGTTGGATCAGTCCCAGTCGGGCCTGGTGAGCCGGAAGCGAAGTGGCCGGAGCGTGTTGCACCACTTGCTCAAAACACCGTTGGGCTCGTTCCCACCAGGCTTGCTTCAAAGCCAACCGTCCGGCTTGAACCCAACACCGTTCGGGGGTCAGAAGGAGGGCTTGAGTGCGAGAGTGGCTTGGGCCATCGGGAGCCAAGGCAGTTTGGGCTTGGGAGAGCTTTTGGGCCAGTAGAGCCAGTTCCTGATAAGCGTCTTCCCATCGGGCCATCTGCACCAGCGCCTCAACACGCAAGCGGTGAAGCTGGACTTCCGCATCTCCTGGCTGGGTGAGAGCCTGGTTGAGCAATGCCAGGGCCTTTTGGGGGTTTTGTTGAACCAGGCGAATTTGGGCCAAAGCGACTTGGGCATTTTGACGCCAAGGAGACCGGGGGTTTTGATTCAACAGGTGCTCCAACCCCTGGGCGGCTTGCTCCAGGCGACCTTGATCGTAGTGGAGTGTGGCCAGACGGAATTGGGCTTCCCAAGCCGCCGACGGAGTTCCAGCTTGCACCACTTGTTGCCACACTTGTTGGGCCTGATGGAACTGCCCAGCGCGACGGTAGCAGCGCCCCAAGGCCACCAAGGCCTGGTCCTTGAGGGGAGAGTGGGGATGTTTTTCTAGCAACTGCTGGAGCACGGCTTGGGCCTGAAGCCACTGGTTTTGGTTGATATGCACCAGGGCCAGATACCACATTGCCCGAGCATGCCAGGGGTCCTGCGGAGCCTGCCGGACAAAGGGTTCCAGGTGTTTTTGAGCCTCGTTCCATTGGCGTTGCAACAGGGCCAACTCTCCCAGGCGAAAGCGGCAACGGAGAGCCCAACGCCGTGGCACCCCGGCGTGGCGAAGGCACCGCTGATAAGCCTGGACGGCTTGCTTATATCGCCCCAATTGCAAGGAGCATTCGCCCAGGAGGAACTGGGCCTGGGGTTGTTTGGGAAAGCGGGGAAAGCGCTCCAGCAGCTCTTGAAGTTCCTCGGCAGCGAGTTCCCAACGCCGGAGGCGATAGTGCCCTAGGGCCACCTGCCATTGGCGCCTAGCTGCTGCCGAAAGCTCCAACTCCGGTTCCCCAAGGACCGATGGAGCCTCCAGGAGCCAAACGCTCAAAACACAAAGCGCCAGCCACCACTGGCGCTGGGGAAACCGGCTGGGGAGGATTCGGCACAGCAGGACTGCCCACCTCCCCCTAAGCCCAAGGGCATTAGTGAGGATGTTGTTGGTAGTGAGAAGTGGGGCCACCGTCCACATTGCCTACCAGGTGGAAGTGGTCGTGGTCAATGTAGATGACTTCCACAGCGTCTTCGTCTCGGGTGGTGTAGGGGATAGGCCATCCGACTCGGGTCACTTCGGTGTAATAGACGGTGCACTTGTAGTGGGCATGATGGAGTTGGGCCCAACCGATCAGCGGATAGAATCGGGGCGGATCGACCGAGTCTCCAATCGGCTCAATCACGATGCGGACATTGTTGCGTTGGACTTCGTGCAGGAACGGGATGCCTCCTTCCACGGTGGGCAACGCCCGAACAATCTCATCCCAACTGGGCGGATCCAAGGCCCGAGGCGGTCCCCCGGATGTGATCGGGCCCATGATCACCACTCGCTTATAACGCTCCCTTTCCCAGAAACGGTCTTCCTGACGCTTCTGGAAGTAAGGGGAAAGGGGAATAGGGATGGTATGAAGTCCTTGCAACTGGCCGGGACCAAAAGCAGCTTCACACCCGGCTGCGGCTATCACCAACACCGCCAACACACCACCGTAGCACAATCGGGACCATGCCATTTGTCGTTTCCTCGTCTGCGTTGCAAAGGGGTGCAACACTACCCTGACCCTTCAGGGCTACATGTGTTATCGCCCGAGTGAGGTGGGATCTTGCAGGATTTTCGGGTTATTCGGCGAATTCGTGTTCTGCTGCTGCCAAGCCCCGTCCCATGCCTGCACCCCCGCAGGAACAAAAAACCCTCGTCCCGAAAGGAACGAGGGCGATGCTTGCCCAGGGTCGTTGGTGCTGTCAGCTATCGGGGCAGCACATGGCGTCGGTCGTCGGAGAAGTCCAGGAACCACCAGCCGTCGTCCCACTCCAAGGTCACCTTTCGCCAGCCCAAGGGGACTTGGGGATAGGGGTAAAAGGGACCAATGAAGGGCCAGGCGGTGGGGCTGTACTGTTTGGGGTAGGTCAGGGCGGCGTAGTTGGGATAAGCGGCGTAGGTGGGCCAGGCATAAGGGGGCAAGTTGGGATGATCGTAGATGGCCGGGGCAGGGCCAGCGGCCACCGGTCGGTATTCCGGAACCGGCATTTGATGCCCGGCTTGTGCCGCAACGGGCTGCGCCATCGGTTGGGGATAGCCCACCGGACGCACCAGAGGCCGTTGGGCCTTCGGAGGCTGTGTCAAAGCCTGGGGAGCTTTGCCCGGCAAGGAGCGAATCTGCAAGCGATTGATCACCCGTTCCACATGGGGAGATTGACGCACGATGCGCTCCGCTTCCTGCTTTTGTTGCAGGTTGCGGACCCAGCCGTCCAGTCGGGCGGTCCTGTCCCGATACTTCACCGCTATCGCATATCCCCGCAAAGTGCCTGCTTGCTTTAGGGCCTGAGCGAGCTGATCGGCGATTTGTTGATCTCGGGAATCGGCCAAGGCCACCGCTCCCAGTGCCAGCACTGCGGCCACGACCAGAATCAAGCGTTGCATTGTTTCCCTCCTAACTGAAATCGCACTTGGATGTCTGGCCCCTGGAACACACCGGGCCCCGTGCTGTGGTTCTGTGTTCAATTTCGGATGCCGATTGTGCGGAAGACGAGTTTTTTTGCCGTTTTGCTGGATGTTCCTTAACTGCGGCTTTGGAGCGGGGTTTGCCCAACCTTTTGAGCGTGCCGGTCAGGCAAAGTTTTCCGGTCAGAAAAATTGAACTGCCTGAACAAAGTTTGCCGATTTCAAAGGGCGCCTAGAGTTGGTGTTCCTGTTCCGATGGGCTCCGGTCATGGCAATTGAGCGTTTGGGAGCCAAAGCTGCGCAAAAGCCCGCCGGGGGCTCTCGCTGGGCGAGAACCGCGCTGGTGGGTGTGTGGGCTGCATGTGTGGGCTGTGAGTTTTTGCCCCACGCAGTGCACGAGCCGGTGGTGTTCAACCCCTTTCCGCAAATCCACAAGGTGGCCGTGGCTCCCTTTTTCAACTTGACCACTGAGTCTTGGGTGGATGGGCGGCAGTTCGCCTTGGCCTATTACAACGAGTTGCAAGCCGTGCCGGGGTTTGAAGTGGTGCCCATTGGCGTGGTGGAACGGGCCGTGCAAGAACACGGCTTGCAACTGGCCCGAGCCGAAGACGCCCAACGATTGGCCCAACTGCTGGAAGTGGACGCCGTGGTCGTGGGAGCCGTAACGGACTTTTCGCCTTATTATCCGCCTCGGTGTGGGCTGATTGTGGAATGGTATGGGGCCGATCCACATTGGGCTCCCATTTTGCCTGGCTACGGGCTCCCCTGGCACAAGCCCCAGGCCGAGCAGATCCCTGAGCGTCTGCGCTACGAAGCAGCTTATGCTTGGGCCCGAGCTGCCTACGAACAACAGCGTCGGGCTTCCCAATTTTCCCCTCCGGAAAAATCCCCTTCTTCGGATTCTTCCACTCCGCAAGCTTCTGCCGGCGAGCAACGGGTGTCCCGAGGAGAGGTGCTACCGGTGCTGAAGCATGTGGCCATTTATCACGGGAACGACCCTCGCGTGGTGGCGGCTTTGCAGGACTATTACGCCCTGCGCAAAGAAGCCCGATTTGGCGATTGGGCCGGTTATTTGCAGCGTAGCGATGATTTCATTCGTTTCTGCTGTCGGATGCACATTTACGAAATGCTGTCGGCCCGAGGCGGTGCCGGAAAAACTCGTGTGGTTTGGCAATGGCCTTTTGACCGATAAGCACCATAGGCTTGCCCCGGGCAAGGAAGACCACCAGCAGGGCACGCAACCAGGATGGAGGACCGGAGGTGCAACAAGACATCAATGTGCTGGCGCTGATCAAGGGCGAGGAACGATACATATTCCTCTACAACGATGAGAACCGCCGGGAAGTGCTTCGGGTGTTGGGCCGATTTGCTTCCAACCCTGAGCTGAGCCTCACCTGGTACGATGCGGCCGTGCTGAGCCAAAAAGTACGCCGTCAGGCTCCCAAAGGGCCGGAGCTTCCCCCCAGCCGGATCAAAGCCGTACTCCCCCCTTCAGAAGACGAGTGGCTCTGACCCTCTGCGGCTTATGAGCGCCACTGCTTGGACTGGCAACCGTCCCCTGCTGTTTTCAGAAGCGATGGGACGGTTTTTGCGTTTTCTAGTGGCCCAACGCGATGCTTCCCCCTTGACGGTGAAAAGCTATCGTGAAGACCTGATGCACTTGCAGCAGTACCTACAACAGCGATTGGCCCAGGAACCGTCAGTGGGAGCCATCACGGCCGTGGAGCTTCGGGGTTACTTGGGCCACTTGCATCAACAGGGCTATGCGGCGGCCACCGTGG
>JAJRRR010000250.1 GCA_024279285.1 Planctomycetota bacterium | reverse complement strand
CGGCCAGCTTGCGGTGGTTGAGATAGACATCGTTGGGCCACTTGAGAGCCCAATGGCCCTCCGGATACCAGTCTTGGAGAGCTTGAAGCACTGCCACGGCTCCCAAGGGGGAAAGCGAAGGCCATCGCTGGACCGGAATGCCCAACGCCTGGGGATCTAAAAGCACCGAAAAGGTCAGTCCACCCTGTGCAGACCACCAGCGATGAGAGCCGCGTCCTCGGCCTCGGGTTTGGCGTTGGGCCCAAACCACCAGCGGCAACTTCGCCTGGACCGACTGCCCCTGAAGGATCCGGCGAGCAAGTTCCAAAGCCCGATCGTTCGTGGATGCGAGTTCCTCGTGCCACTCCACCTGAGCAATGCAAGTGGAGCTGGTGAGCCGTTCCAGCCACAGAGGGTCAGGGCAAGGAGCCATTTCGCTCAGGAAGGGTTATTCCTGGATGTAGGTCTTCTCAGGCAGAAATCGGGCAAGCAAGGCCAAGACCACCGCAGCAACCAAGGTGGCCCCGGTGAAAAAGGCAAAATAATCAGGGCCTTCTAAACGCAAGCGGCCATCGGGCAACTCGTTCCAGGCGTTGACCCAAGAGGTGAACAAATTGCCCACCGTCACCGACAACAAAAACACGCCCATGACCAGTGATTTCATCTTACGCGGGGCCTGGGTGTAGGAGTATTCCAGCAGGGTGATAGAAACCAGAATCTCGGCCGCAGTGAGGACCACATAAGCCAGCAGTTGCCAGCGAACACTGGGCCGAGGGCCCACGGCCGCCACATTGGGCCAAGAGGGCCAAGGTTCCCCAGGGTTTGGTTCTCCTGCCGCGTGCACTTCCACTTCCCGAAGCCCCAAAGCTCGGGAACCCGCGGAAGCCAAAAACTCCAGCCGGACATACTCCGCCTCAATCGGCTCAAACTCCACCACCGCCCGGTGCTGGGCGGACCAACGCACAGGAGCTTGGGCCACCGGGCGCCAAGGCCCCCGAGGAGCCGGGCCCACGGATACCACCACTTGCCTTGGTAAATCCTCCGTGCGGAGCCGAATCGTCTTGCCCTCCGAGTCCAGCGGTACTTCCACATCCACCAAGGCGTGCAACACCACTTGACGGATGGTCCACGGCTGCCGCTTGGCCAGGTGCAAGATGAGCCAGGCTTGGTGTCGTTCGTTCCATCGGGCCACCCAGCCCCGCTGGCCCAGTTGACCATCTAACAACTCATGCACCGACCACCGGGCGGGGTCCACCTGGTCCGATTGGCGGAGCACTCGCCCTCCTTGAATTTGAGTAGCAATCCACCACGGAATGGTGCAAGCCACAGTGGCCACGAACATCCCAATACAAATCTTGCGGATCGCCGTCAGTCGCACGAATCGCTCTAAAACCGGATAAACCCCATAGGAAAACAACGGTATGAACACCAACACCAGCACTGGATTGACCGATTGGATTTGGTCCGGATACCACTGCCAGCCCAACCATCGGCGATCCATCTGCATGGCCTGTTGAACCCAGGAAGAACCGGTTTGATCAAACACGGCCCAAAACATTGCCACCAGCAGATACACGGGTACCAGTCGGGCCAGGGCTCCCAGTCCTTCGGCCGAAAAGGCTTCCTTCAGGAAGGCTTTGCCCCCGGGAGGGACATGCACGAACTTGTACCGTCCCAACCAGAACACAAAAGTGGCCAGGAACATCAGCACCGCCGGCACCCCGAAAGCGATCTCCGGACCCAAATGACGCAAAAGCACCGGGGTGAGCAACATGGAGGTCATCGCACCCAGATTGATGGAAAAATAAAACCAGGCGAACACCCGATTGAGCAGATGTTGGTTTTTCGTTCCGAACTGATCGCCCACATGAGCCGACACGCAAGGCTTGATCCCGCCGGCTCCGATGGCAATCAAGGTCAGTCCCAATGCCAGCCCCACCCGACGACTGGCCAGCCACTGGCCCACCGGACCTAGCCACTCTTGCAACTGGGATCCGTATTCACCCAACACATCCGAAAGCGAAAGCACCACATGCCCCAAGCAATAGACCAACGACAAGGTCATGATGGTCCGATACTTGCCCCAGAACACATCCGCCAGCAGGGCGCCCAGGATGGGGAAGAAATACACGGCGGCGGTGAAAGTGTGAAATGCCCAATTGGCTTCCGCTTCACTCAGGCATTCCTGGCCCATGTATTGGGTCATATATACCACCAAAATGGCCCGCATCCCATAAAAACTAAACCGCTCGGCCGCTTCGTTGCCGATGATGTAAGGGATGCCCGGGGGCATGTGTTCAATGGGCTCGGGCCGAGTGCGATAAGCCGGACGGTGCATCGTTCTCCCCAACCTGTACGAACCACACACGAAGAATGGTCGGCAAACAGTTTAGTCCCTGCGGGCTAGCACTCCCAGAGCCGAATTTGCATCAGATCCCGGGCCAACTCGGTTCGGGGAAAAATGGCCCGAGCCTGGTCCAAGCCGATGGGATCATCTTGCTCAGAGCTGGGATCCATGTGCACCAGCAACAGACGCTTGGCTGCGGCTGCTTGGGCCACTTGGGCTACGGCCGAAGTGTGGCTATGACCTGTGCGCCAGGCCAACTGGGCTTCCCGATCCGGAAAGTAGCACTCGTGGATCAGAACATCTACGCCCCGAAGATGCTTCACATAGGAGGCAGCCGGATCGGCCACCGTATCGGTCACATAGGCCAACGAACCTTGGGACCACTGGAGCCGAAAGCCGATACTTCCCCCGGGATGCTGCAACAACTCAAACCACTTCAACCGACCCTGTTGCGGCAAGGGGATTTCCTGGCTTTCCAAAGGGCACATCTCTATCGGCGGACGAACCGGAAAAAGCGGCCGGGCAAACAGGTGTTCTTCCACCGCTTGAAGTGTTCCAGGCAAACCGTAAAGGCGAATCTGTTCCAAAGGGTGCCGATGCACTAAGCCCAACAAATAGGTCAGCCCGACCACATGATCCAAATGGGCGTGCGAAAGAAAAATGTGCAACTGAGAGGTATTCAACAAAAACCGGCCCAACCGAAACACCCCTGTCCCCGCGTCCAGCAGCACTCCCACCTGAGGCAAAAACACCGCCAAGGTATGACGGTGTTCGCTGGGGTGGTAACCGGTAGTGCCCAAAAAAACAACCTGCAATGCCTTCTCCTTGCCCAAGCGGAGCTTTGCTCAGGGCTGGGTCCTTTTAGCCTGTTATCCCCTTGGTCAGCACCAGGAAAGCGGTTTCCAGGTTGACTTCCTCTTCGCGGAAAAGATGGAGTCGGTGCCCGTTTTCTATCAACAACGAGGGCAGTTCGCTATAGTCTTCCACGCCTTGTTCCAAGGTGACCACCAGGTGGCCGTCACGCTGATCTACCTGATGGACGATGGGATGTTGCTCCAACAGTTGGGCCGCTTGGTCCATCGGGGTTTTCAATCCAATGTGAAGCACCACACGCTGGCGCACTTGGCGCATCACTTCGGCCACATCGGCGTTGACGATCAACTGACCGTGCTCAATGATGCCGATTTTGTTGCACACATCGGCCAGCTCAGGCAGGATGTGGCTGGAAACCATGATCGTCTTGCCCATTTGGCGGAGTTGGCGCAGCAAGCGGCGGATTTCAATCCGTGCCCGAGGGTCCAACCCACTGGCCGGCTCATCCAGCAGCAACACCTGTGGATCATGCAGCAGCACCCGGGCCAGTCCCAGGCGTTGAGTCATTCCTCGGGAAAGGCTTGTCACCGGGGCATCGCGTTTGAAGGCCAGGTCCACCAGTTCCAGCAGTTCTTCACATCGGCGGCGTCGCACCGGGCCGGAAATCCGATAAGCCGCCGCAAAAAACTCCAAATACTCCAGCACCGTCATGTCGTCATACACGCCAAAAAAGTCCGGCATGAAACCCACCAAACGCCGAATTTCTTTCGGGTGGGTGTAGATGGAATACCCACACACATAGGCTTCTCCCCAGGTGGGCTGAAGCAAAGTGGCCAGCATGCGCATGGTGGTGGTTTTGCCGGAGCCGTTGGGACCGATAAAGCCGAAAATGTCTCCTTGCTCCAACTTCAAGGTCAAGTCCCGAACGGCAAACAACTCGCCGTATTGCTTGGTCAGTTGTTCGGTTTGAATCATGGTCCTTCTGGAAGCGAAGCAGTCTGAGGGGTGTAAGGTTGCACGGAAAACTTGATACGAAGCCAGCTCCAGTGTTTTTGAGCCGAAGGGGACAGGGACTGGGAATTGACCTTCACCTGGGTCCAGGGCCTGGGCACTCGGGCCACCAGCACCCCTTGTTTCAATTCTAAATGCTCACTCAGGTCCACAAACCCCTGATAGCGATGCCACAGCCGCACATAGTCCCAGCCGCCGGAGGCTTCGTAAAAAAGCATGTATTTGACAATGTTAGGCACATCCAAGGATCGGGGATCGTAGGGGGCCAGTTGGGTGCGCATTTTTTGGGTTTTGGGATCGTAGTACATGCGTCGTCCGGTCAGTTCGTTTTGAAGTTCCCGACGCACGAGTTCGCGATGCAGCACCACGCGCTGGCCCGGGGCCAAGTCGCCTAGGCGAATGGCCCAACGATCGTAAGCTATCCACGCATCTTCCAATTTCCACCGAGAACGATTGACAACATACCCTTGGGGAAACCGGTCCACGGCACTTCGGAAGGCGATTTCCACCGGTGGGGTGGTACAATGGGCGATGGCTCGGACGGTAAAACTGCGCGTCCCCCACTGCAAAAGCGGCACAAAATCCATCTGGGCCCCGGTGGGATGGGTCAGATAAACGGGGCTTTTTCCGGGAGCGGGGGCTCCGCTGCCCATCCCCCCCAACACCGCACCCGGATGCCCCAAATACCCCAACGACCACTCCAGCCGAGAAGCGATTCGTTTCAGATCGCCGGTGGGATTCACGGCTGCTTGAACACTTTGGGTCTTGGGACTGTAGAGGGTGAACCACACCGTCGTGCGCACCTGACGGCTCTCCAGGTCCACATCCACCACTTCGGCCCGATTGACTAGCAAGCGATGTCCTTTCCAGCGTTGGGCCAGCCCGAGGGCCAATCCTCCGGCCGCAATCAGCACCCCGACCAACACCACCCAACTCCAAGGACTCCTTTCCCGATAGCGCGAAAAGATCAAAAACGGGAGCGGACCAACCAGCACAATGTAGCCCAACACCAAGAGCGAAACGCCCATGAAGGAAACCACCGGAGCTTCGGGAAACTGGTCCAAGGCACTGCGCAATTGTCCGGCCAGATCGGTAACACCCACATGACTCACTTGTCGGGTGCGAGCCGAAGGACCGACTTCGTCTCCGGGAAGCTGGACCCCCAAGAGTCTTTGCAACAGTCGGGCTCGGCCACGCCATTGCAGCAAGGGTTGGGCATGAAGGTCCACACACACGGTACTCAGCAGCCCGAAGCCTTCG
>JAJRRR010000249.1 GCA_024279285.1 Planctomycetota bacterium | reverse complement strand
GTTTCTGGTGCTGTTTGTCATTTTCACCTGGCGCACCGGAGTGCCCGATCAGGAGGACGGCCAGGACTTTTATGTGTTGGTCCTGGGAGCCGCGGTGGGCATGTGCTTGATGACCGCGGCCAATAACCTAGTGATGGTCTTTCTGGCGGTGGAGATGGCCAGTGTGCCGTCGTATGCCTTGGCCGGAATCCTACGCAACCGCCGGGAAAGTTCTGAGGCCGCTTTGAAGTTCTCCGTCTATGGGGCCGGAGCAGCCGGCGTGATGCTCTATGGAATCAGCCTGATTGGAGGAGCCTTGGGCTCCTTGCACCTGCCCACGCTGGCGGGACGCATGGCCGAAGCCTTGAGCACCCAAGCTGTTGGCCAAGTGGTGTTGGTGCTGGGAGGGCTGATGATCATGGTCGGCTTGGCATTCAAGCTCTCGGCGTTTCCGTTCCATTTTTGGGCTCCGGATGTGTTCCATGGGGCCACGGCCGAGGTGGGCGGGTTTTTGTCCGTGGCCAGCAAAGCTGCTGCTTTGGCCTTGTTGGTGCGCGTGGCGGTAGGACTGGGCTATGCCTCGCCCGAGGTGCCCCGTGTGGCTCAGCCTCCAGTGGCTCAGGCCCAGGCGGTTCAGGCCACACCGGTAGCCTTCGCCCCTCAAGGGCACGAACCTCAGGGCCCAGCCTCCCGAACCCAAAAAAACCAAGCCCTTGCCCCAGCTCGGCAGTTTGCCGCTTACCTGATCGGTTTCTTGGCTGCTTTGACGGCCACTTTTGGCAATCTGGCGGCTTATGGACAAAGCAACATCAAGCGCCTGTTGGCCTATTCCACCATTGCCCATGCCGGTTACATGATGATGCCCGTCAGCGCTGCCTTGCTACTTCAGGGGAGTGAAGCTCAAGCAGCCTTGGCTTCGTTGCTGCTTTATGTGGCTTTGTATCTGTTCATGAATCTTACGGCGTTTTACATTGTGGCTCTGCTACGCAACCAGTTGGGGAGCGAGGAGATAGAGGACTACGCTGGGCTGATTCGCACAAGTCCAGGACTGGTGGTCTGCTTTGCTACGGTGTTTTTGAGTCTGATCGGGCTTCCGCCTTTGGCCGGATTCGTGGCCAAGTTTGCCATTTTGGCCGCGTTGGCCGACGCACGGCTTTGGACCCTGTTGGTGGTGGCCGGGCTGAACACGGTGCTCAGTGTGTTCTACTACCTGCGGGTGGTCAAAGTGATGACCATGGACACTCCCAAGCAGGGTTTTCCTGAGGTGAGCGTGCCGCTGTTGGGGATGGACGGGTTGTATGCTTTGGCATTGACCTTGCCGCTTTTGGTCTTCGGCGTGTACTGGAATCCGATTTACGCTTGGGCCAAACAGGCAGTCAGTTCCTTGTTCCTGTAGCCGGAAGTGCCGTTGCCGATGATCAGCCCTTCGGACTTGCAAGCTTTGAACCGCTTGCTTCAGCTTCATTATCGGTCGCTGCCGATGTACTTGGAGTATGCCGACCCTTGGCATCGGCACGACGACCAGGAAGCGGTGGAAACCTTGCGGCATGTAGCTTCCGACCACGAGGCCACGGCCCAACGCATCGCCCAATTCATCCTGGACCGCGACGGCACGGTGGACCCGGGAGAGTTTCCTATGGAGTTTACCGACTTGCACGATCTGGACATGCAATATCTGCTGCCCATGGTCGTGGAGTCGGAAAAGAGAACCTTGGAAGAAATGAAACAACTGGCAGCCACTTTGCAAGACCCGGAAGCCAAAGCCCTGGCCGAAGAAGTGCTGGGAGTCGAACAAGCCCACCTGGAACAGCTTGAGCAACTCTTACAGCGTCCGGCTCAGGCCAAGCCATAAGGTGAGCGGTCTTTGGCTCTGTTGTGCTCTTTGAGGAGTTGCCACCTGTTTCTTGAGCCCCTTTAGGCACTGGGCTACAATCCGCGCAGCTCTGGCAACTCTTGGCTAACCAGGGGAGGACAAGCATGGCGGCTTTTCTAGGCATAGACATAGGCACCTCGGGCACGAAGGCGTTGGCCATAGACGAATCAGGCCAGGTGTTGGCCGAAGCCATGCAAGAGTATCCCTGCCACCATCCTCGGCCCCTGTGGAGTGAGCAAGATCCGCAAGACTGGTGGCAAGCCACTCAAGAGACGGTGCGGCGGGTGGTCCATCAAGCCCAACTGCGGCCTGAGGAGGTGCAGGCCATTGGTCTCTCGGGCCAGATGCACGGTTCGGTGTTTTTGGACTCATCGCATCGGGTGTTGCGTCGGGCCATTTTGTGGAACGACCAGCGCACTGCGGCCGAGTGTGAGGAGATTCACCGTCGGGTCGGATCGCGCGAAGAGCTGATCCGTATGGTGGCCAATCCGGCCCTGACCGGCTTCACTGCTCCCAAGATCCTGTGGCTTCGCAACCACGAGCCGGAGCTTTTTGCCCAAGTGAGCCATGTGTTGCTGCCCAAGGACTACATCCGGTTGCGTTTGACCGGGGAGCTGGCCACGGATGTGAGCGACGCAAGTGGCACGCTGCTTTTGGATGTGGCTCATCGCCGCTGGAGCACAGAGCTGTTGGAGCGTCTGGAGCTTCCCTTGGAATGGCTTCCCCGGTGCTTTGAGTCGCACCAGCCCACCGGTCAATTGCGTCCCGAGGTGGCCCAACAGTTGGGCCTTTCGCCTCGCACGATCGTCGTGGCCGGAGCCGGAGACTGCGCCGCAGGAGCTGTAGGCAATGGGATCGTCAACCCCGGGGTGCTTTCCACCTCTATCGGCACCTCGGGAGTGATGTTCGTTCACTGCGACGAAGTGGTGGTGGACCCGCAGGGACGAGTGCACACCTTTTGCCATGCCGTGGACGGCAAATGGCACATGATGGGCGTGAATTTGTGTGCCGGGGGGGCTTTACAGTGGTTCCGCAACCAGTTGTGCCAAGCTCTGATGGCCGAATGTCGGCTTTCTCAAACGGAGCCTTATGCCGTGTTGTCGGCCGAGGCGGAGCGTGTGCCTCCGGGAGCCGAAGGGTTGTTGTTTTTGCCCTATTTGTCTGGGGAGCGTACCCCTTGGGCCGATCCGGCGGCACGAGGGGCTTGGGTCGGACTGACCACCGCCCACACCCGGGGCCATTTAGTCAGGGCCATTATGGAGGGCGTGACTTTTGCCCTGCGCGACAGCCTGGAGATTCTGCGCAGCTTGGGCGTTCCGGTGCAGGAAATCCGCGTCTCTGGCGGAGGTTCCAAAAGTCCCTTGTGGCGGCAGATTCAAGCGGATGTGTTTGGGCAAGAGGTGGTCCGCCTGGAAGCCGAAGAAGGCCCCGCTTATGGGGTGGCCTTGTTGGCTGCCGTGGGAGCCGGGGCGTTTGAAAACATCCAGCAAGCCTGTGCTCAAGCTATTCAAGTGGCCGAGCACCTGCCTCACGATCCCCAACGCACCGCGCTTTACGATCGGTTGTTTGAGCTTTATCGGGCCTTGTATCCGGCGCTACGAGAAACTTTTCATGCGTTAGGGCAGTAGCCACAGCCAAAGGAATAAAGAAAGCTCCCGGAATGGGCGGCGTCCCAGGGGGGCAGAGGACTCCGACAGACACTTTCCGGGAGCCATGGAGGTAGCCAAACCGTAGGAGAGCCTGGCTTGCCGAGGGAAACGAAGCCCTCGCCAACACTTCCCTGTGTGAGCAAAGGCTTCGTGGCCTGCCGGGGGTGCAGGCCCACCCTCTTGGCCGTTCCGGAAAAGGACCCGACTTCCTTGCCAGGTGCGTTTTCCGGATGCGTGGGCCGGAAGATAGAACATCCCCTGCAGAGGGTCAACCCGAGCTTGGCTCCCACGATAGCACCGCCAGCACTACCACTGCGTCGGGTCCGGGCAGAAGTTCGGATCGTAATACTCCTGCGGCACCCGGCCACGATTCAGACAGTCAATCAACAGCCGCAATCGGCCCAAGTCTCGCCGATTGAAGTGCAATATCACACGCTTCAGATGGTTCAGCTCGGGCTGGTCTTCGCGTTCTTCGGGCAAGGCTTCACCCACTTCTATGCGCCCCTGGCAAAGCAGGTCACCAAATGCCTGGTTCAACTCCTCCACCAACTCGGCCTCAGGGGGAGTTTGGACCCGAAGCACCAGCTTGGAGCCCACATAACGCATGCTGTGATAAACCCGATAAAATCCCAACAACTCTCCTACCGCCGCTTGAACATCTTCGGTGATTTTGTACAGGGCCAGATCGGCCGGAGAGATCATCCCCCGTTGCAACAGACACTCCTGCACGAAGCGATGGAAGTGGTGCCAGTAGTCCCCACCGGGAGCGTCCAGCATCACCACCGGCACCATGTCCCGTTTGCCCGTCTGAAGCAAAGTGAGCACTTCCAAACACTCATCCAGGGTGCCGAACCCGCCGGGAAACAACACCACCGCATCGCACTCCTTGACGAACATCAGCTTTCGGGTGAAGAAGTACTTCATGTGGACCAGCTTGGGATCGCCGGCGATTACAGGGTTGGCATCTTGTTCAAAGGGGAGCATGATATTGATGCCCATGGAGTGCTCGCGTCCGGCTCCCCGATGCCCTGCTTCCATGATCCCACTGGCTGCTCCCGTCACCACCAGCCAACCTTGTTCTGCCATGCGTCGGCCGAATTTCATGGCTTGGGCATAAGCCGGATGATCCGCTGGAGTGCGGGCCGAGCCGAACACGGTGACTTTTCGTTGTCGCCGATAGGGGCTGAAGACTTTGAAGGCGTAGCGGAGTTCGCGCAGCGCACGGGCCAGAATCTTCAGGTCCCCACGGCTGATGTGGTCTTGGGCCAGCTTTTGCGCCGCTTCTTGAATCCGTGCCACCAGCTCCGCTTTGCGCGGATCCAGGGCTGCTGGCACTTTGGACTTCAGGCTCTTGTCCGAAGGGCTCCTGGGCGCGTCCAAGGTTCTCTCCTTTGCAAGAGCTTCTCCGAGGAAAACCCTGCCCCGGGAATGGCTCCCCCTTTGGTCATTATAGGTTGATGCTGTTCCAGGGAGGCCTAAGCCTGCAATCCCCTTCCCGCTGAAGAAATCCCTACCTTTGTCCCAGACGCAGGTTTCCGCACAGACCCTTTATCCGGAAAACTGCTTTGCCGGAAAGAGCAATTTTGATGATTGTGCTGCCAGGAGTAGCTGGACCGCCTTTAGATACTGGTCCCCTGAAAAAGGCCGACTTCTCTTTGCTCAACTACCGAAACAGCGGTCCAGGGCGCCGGGCCATGGTGGTCTGGGGCGAAAGGGTCGGAGCAGCAGAGGTAGCCACCCCTTGCCCCTGCAATGCTGTTACGCGCAAGGCCACCTTGGGCTGAGAGGGATTGAGAGCCAAACTGCGCTGATAATCGGCCAAAGCTTGCACCAAGTCGCCTTGCCGCTCGCGGACATGACCCAAGGCAGCCAAAGCCCGAGCGTTGTTCGGGTCCACCTGGAGGGCTGCCAACAGTTGCTCCTTGGCCGCTACCAGATCGCCGGTTTCTTCGTAGAGTCGGGCCAGTTCAATTTTCGGGTCAGCCAGATGGGGGCTGCGCATGGCCCAACGCCGAAGCAAAGTGAAAGCGTCTTCCTGTCGCCCTTGTTCCACCAACAACACGGCCAGTGCCCGATAGCAGTCCGTGTGATTGGGATCCCGATCTAGACAGAGGTTGTAGTAAGTCTCAGCTTTTTCCAGCTCTTGAGGGTCGTTGTACTGGCGGCCCTTTTGGTGATGGACTCGGGCTAGGTTGTAGTAGAAGTTGGGGTTGTTCGGATCCAGGCTCAGAGCTTGATGGAACAAGGCCAAAGCTCCGTCGTAGTTGCCTTGTTGGAAAAGTCCCACCCCTTGGGAATTGAGGCTTTTGGGATTCCAGGTGCATCCTTGCCCTACCAATCCCAGGACCAGCACAAAGACCAACCACCAAGTCCACTTTGAATCGGCCAGCATGCTTGAGTACCTCCCCTGACCGAACGGCTCCGGGTTTCGGATCGGGCCGAACTGTACCCAGCCCCCCAACACCGGACAAGACCAGCTTGCCGCTGACCTTCTAGGGATAGCAGCACTGCTTGCACCAGAAGCAGGTTCCTCGAGGGGCGAGGCGATTTTCGGCGTGCGGCTTGCGAGTTGTGGCTTGCGGTTCGTGGAAATTGGTGCAGATTTTTGCCTCGGTGCTCAAGTGCAAGTGGATGCGTATTCTCTCAACCCCTCTCCTGCGGCTGAAGCCGCAGGCTCGCCCAGGACCCAAGCCCCAAGACCACCTCACGCCGCCTCCTGGAGCTAAAGCTGAAGTTTGCCTGCAAGCGGTGAGTGGGTGGATTGGTCTTTTCCTTGGCGTCGGGCTTTGATTCGCACAAACGGTGGCAGGAACCACGAGCGGTGGGCAAACGAACCCGGGGAAGCGTCCGGTCGGCCCAACCGGGGCTCTTCCAGATCCTCGATCACAAATCCAGCCCGACAAAGCCCTCCTAACAACTCCTCCAAACGGTGCAAGTACTCCACCGTGCCTGCCTCCCGATGAAGCCCTGGTTCATCGGGAGGCAAGGGACCATGGTGGTAGTAGGGCAGGGCCACCGTGTAGCCTTCCGGTCCAGGCCGCGAGCGAGCCTGGAGGGCCAATGGCTGCTTGTGCTGACTGATATAGAGACCACCGGGCACAAGCACTCGGGCCACTTCCCGATACACCCGGCCCACATCCGGCACATAACAAGTGCTGACCGGCTGCACCACGATGTCAAAGCTCTGAGGGGGAAACATGGACAAGTCTTCCATCGTGCTCTGAACCGTGCGCACTTGCACGCCGGCTTGTTGGGCCATGAGGCGATCCAGGCGAAGCATTTCAGGGCTGAGGTCCACCACGGTAACCTCAGCTCCGGCTAAGGCATAAAGCACCGCGTGTTTGCCGCCGCCAGCAGCCAGACACAGCAGCCGACGCTGGCTCAACTGACCTTGAAGCCACCGATCGGGAAAACCTTCGCGCAGCTTGGCCAGGGCTTTGGCCACATTCAACGGTCGGGCGAAGCGATGCTGGGTGCGGGCATAGTGGTCCCAACGACGCCGGTTCTGCTCCAGATGTTTCATGGCAACTGGGCCTTGGGGACAAAAGGGGCTTGGCACCCATCACGCTTGAGAAGACGATGAAGGCGGAGGCACGGCCACCTCCACCTGATCTCCCACTACACGCACCGGAAAAGTGTCCACTTTCAACTTGGGATTGTCGCACCAAGTGCCGTCTTTGATAGAAAAACGCCAAGCATGCCAAGGGCAAGTGACCACCCCATCGCACACTTCGCCTCCCGAAAGGGAGGCGCCCATGTGAGGGCAAAAATCGTCTATGGCCCAAAACTGCCCTTCCCAATGAAAAACCGCAATAGTGCGCCCATTGATGGGAAAAGCCCGACCTTGACCCGGCGGAATGTCCCCCACTTTGCAAACAGGATAAAATTGCGTTTCGGTCTGCATCGTTCCTGATCTGCTTCACTCTCGCCAGGGGAAAAGATCAAGAGAAATGTAATTGTAAGACCTGACCTGGAGAGAGCCAATGGGCGTTGTGGAGCAAGGGCGGTTTGTGGTGTTGTTTCATCGGGCAGGGCCCCGTTCGCAGCGCGGAGACCATTGGGACCTGATGCTGGAACAGTCTCAGGGACTATGGACCTGGGCTCTAGAAGCTCCGCCGACCAATCGGCCCGTCTCGGCCTTGCGGCTGGCCGATCATCGCAAGGCCTATCTGGAGTACGAAGGTCCCCTTTCAGGCAATCGGGGCGAGGTGAGCCGTTGGGACTGGGGTCACTACCGTCTGCTACACCACACCGACCGTGAGCTGGTGATAGTTTTCCAGGGCCGGAAGCTCCAGGGAAGTTGGCGCTTAAGCCGTCAAAGCCCACCGGATCACTGGCGATTGGAGCCATGGGGCCAAAGTGGTGAAGCCGACTGAGGCTCCAGAGTCCGACCTCGGATCAACACCTGGCCTTTTTCCAACTGGATGGAATCCACCACCACGCGCCGATTGCCCCGAAGGGGTGGGATCTGGATCAGTGCCACCGGCCGACCGTCTTTTTGGGCCCAACGAAGCGACACATCCAAACGCGAAGCCTGTTGACTGATCAGCTCTACCACTTCGTTCATGGGCAAAGGGACCATGCCGGCCCGAACCTGTCGCAAATGCAGGGCTACCTGGTGATCTTCCGTGATATAAGCATCAACTAGAATATGAATTACCGTATTCAACGCCCCGGTCCGATAGCGAAAGAACACATACACCCCCTGCGGAGTGATCCACACGCGAGGTTGTTTTACTTCCGGAGGCAGCACTTCGGGATGGTTTTGGGGAAGCTCTACGGCCAAGTAGCCGTTAATTTGCTCTTGAGTAAAAAGGGCTTCCCAATGGGGATCGTACTTGACCTGATTGGTCAACTGCAGGGCTTGGGCCACCATTTGTTGGCTGGCTTGGGACTGCTGTCCGGGGTCAGCTTGAAGGGCTTGGCGATAGTAGGGCGGCTCGTAGCCCAACAGCCACACCACTATCACTCCCAGCCCCAATAATCCCAACACACTCCCCAGAAGAACGAGCTTCCACCGCCGGGACATGGTTCATTCCTCAACCGCCTGCCCCCCAAGGGCCAAACTGCACTCTAGGGCCCCCGGCACCAGCGGTCAAGCCAAACCAGGCTAGCACTGCTAGAAGCCGCCAGGGCAATACTTCCCAGCAGTTTGAACCAGATGGAGAGCGGAGAAGCGGAGGAATAACTCCACTTTCTGCCCCCCGCGCACAAAACTGGCGGTGGCTTCCAAATGACAAGCAGGCAATAAGTTAGCATCTACTCTGCTCCACTCGCCACGGAGGGCACCGCTGCGAACGGTCAACAAGCTGCATGGGCTCTGGCAAGCTT
>JAJRRR010000248.1 GCA_024279285.1 Planctomycetota bacterium | reverse complement strand
TCCCTTACAGGCTCAAAGGGTCAGGGAACCTCAAGCGGCACAAAACCAGACCAAATGGTCCAGGGCGCATCAACTATAGGTCAGAGCCTGATCCCAGGACGCCCCCCGGAGAGGAAATCCCCTGATCCGACAGCCTGAAGCGTCGGGTGTGCACGGCCATGCGAGTTTTTCCGCGAAGCGGCCCGACTAACCTTTCTTACCCAAAAAACTAAACAGTCGTCCCAAGCCTGAGGGGGCCACCGGTTCTTGCTGCACGGCGGGTTCGTCTCCAGAGAGTGCTTCGGCCAGACGCACGATGGCGGTGGTCACGGCGGCCTTGGGAGCGAATTCCACCAAGGGGACGCCGTTGTTTCGGGCTTCAATGACGGTGCGATAGTCGTTGGGGATTTCCCAGAAAATCTCACGCCCGATGGTCTCTTGGGCCTTTTTGATGCTGATCTGGTTGTCGCCCATGCCCATGCGGTTGACGACGATCTTGACTTTTTCGCTCAGTCCCTCCACTTCGTTGAACGAAGTGAGCAGCCGGACCACATTGCGCAAACACGGCAGATCAATTTGAGTGACCAGCACCACATGATTGGCGGCCATCATGGCTACCAAGTCGTTGGCCGTGAACCCTTTGGAAAGGTCAATTACCAAGTGAGTAAACAGGGCTTTGAGCAGCCCCAACACTCGTTGCAAGTCTTCCGGCACAATCAGCCCACATTCCTGCAAATGTACCGGCCGCGGGAGCAAATGCACACCGGAGGTGTGCTTGGTAAAGGAGCGTTTCAGCAGGGAGAAGTCCAGGCGGTCGATGTTTTGGGCCACATCGGCGATGGTGTACTCGGGGATGGTGTCCAGCAGGACATCGGTGTCGCCCAGGCACAGGTCCAGGTCAATCAGTCCTACGCTCCGGGTTTCCTTTTGGGCTAGGGCACAAGCGAGATTGACGGCGATGGTGGTGGAGCCGACTCCGCCAGTGGCTCCGGTGACGGCGATGACGGTGCAGTTTTGGACTTTCTGGCCTCCGGTTCCGAATCGCCGTTCGCGGAGGCGGTTGAGGGCATCAACGAGATCTTCCAGGCGCAGGGGCTGAGAGAGGAACTCTTTGGCTCCGGCGCGCATGGCCCGAAGAATCAGCCCCCCTTCGGTGGAGGAGCTGACCACAAACACGCTGCACTGGGGGGCGGCTTCGGTCACCTCACGGATCAGCTCCAGGGCCCGGTCCGGGTCGGCGTCCAAGTTAATGATAGCTACATCGGGTTCGGCCTGTTGGACCACATCAATGAAAAAGTCATATCGGGAGCATTCGGCTTCCAGCCAAATGCTCTCCAGGCCCAAGAGCATGGTTTTGAGTGCTTCGCGGGAACTATCGGTCGGGTCAACGATGGCCAGTCGCAGTACGTTGTTCATTGCAGGTATCCGTTCGGGGTTTGCCAGCTGGGGGGAACTTCGCAGTCCCTGGCCCGCACCGTGCTGCTCCTGAGGGCCTTGGGGTGCTGTTAAGCTGCCCCAGAAAAAATAGCTTACGCTCCCTGAGGAACTTTCCCCCCGCGTGCAAACCTCCCCTTAGGGCCGCGGATCGTATCCCGTAGGACCGATAAAACCCGGAGGATGCACAAAACGGTTCTGCTGTAAGGGGATTTGGCCTGCCGCAGAAGGGGCAACCGGGGATTGGACCTTCCTGCTGTGAGTTTGTCCCTGGGGTCTTCGGGCGACGGAAACCGTCCGAGCAGACACCTTGCTCCCGGAAGCAGCAGCCGAACCGGACTTGGGTGAGGGGGAGGATTTTTGGGACGGCTCCTCCGCCGGCAAGGCCACCGGGCTCCCACCCCCTGGCATTGGCACTCCACAACGAGGCACTTCCATGTAGCCCTTTAAGTACAACTCGCAGTCCGAAGGAGCAGCCGTAAAAGCTCCCGGTCCACCGGGGGGAAGCTCATGCGGCTCCACCGCGCTGACCAGCTCAGGTCGGACCAGAATCAAAAGCTCCACTTCGTTCTCGCGGCTGGAGTTGCGACGGAACAAGGCCCCCAGGTATGGAACATCGCTTACCACCGGCAGCCCGCGCGACTCGGTCTCCACTCGGGTCTGAACCAATCCGGCAATGGCCAGCACCTGTCCGGCTCGCATTTCCACGCCGGTGTCCACCATCCGCGTCCGCAACGCCGGCACGCTGATGGAACCCAGGATGACGCTGCGAGTTTCATCAATCTCGGTGACCCGAGGCCGAACTTCCAAGCGAATGTTGCCGTTGGCCAGCACGATGGGCACGAAATCCACCTGAGTGCCGTAGGGCTTATATTCAATGCTCACCGTGCCCAAGCTCTGCGGCACCAGCACCGGGAACTCGCCACCTACCTGGAAGTAAGCGGGCCGACCACTGACGGTCACCAAGGTGGGTTCGGCCAGCACCTTGGCCACATTGTTGCGACGCAGGGCTTCCAGCACACCAAAGAAAGCATCGTTGCCCGAGACAATGCCAAAGGTGAAATTGGTCCCGCCTCCAGAAGTGACCGTGGTCCCCACTGTGGCAGCGATCAAATCCGAGGCTCCCGAGATGACGAAGTCGTCTCCGGTGATCTTGGCCCAATCAAATCCCAAGGTGCGCAACTTGGTCCGCGAAACCTCCATCACCTTGATGTGCAACAGCACCTGTTGCACTCCGCCGACGGTGATGTTGTTGATCACTTTGGGAAAGTAGTCGTTGGCCAGTTGGACGATTCGGGCCACATCGTCGGGATTGTTGGTGTGGCCATAGAGAACCACACTGTTGGCCAGCGGATAAACCCGGATAGATGCATGCGGAAAGAAGTGCCGGATAGCCATTTCCAGCTCTCGGGCGTCGCCGCGTACTACAACATCTACGGTGTAGATCTGCCCGCGGTCGTCCCAAAGGTTCACTTGGGTTACACCAGTTTTTTTGGCAATCAACTGGATTTGCGTGGCCGACAGGGGCTTGATGTCAACTACCTCAGGATTGTTGACCTGAGCCTGAGGGATTTTGCGAGTCAAGGTGAGAATGCGGCTGGAATTGACCACCATTTCCAGGCGCTGGTGAGGAGCTTGAACTTGCACCAGCGGACCATTGGCCGGGAGAGTGAACCGGGCAGAGTGGTCCGGGTTCTGGGCCCAAAGGTTGGTCGCCATCAAGACCCACATCGTGGCCCAGAGCCATCCGTGACCAGCCCAGTTCATGCGCATGCTTCCTTGCATCAGCGGAACAAGCGGGACACTTACTACTGGCGAAGGGTTATGCAAAAAGCTGGATTGAACCCAGCCGGACAGTTCTTCCCTAGTTTCCCTTTCGTCACTCCACCAGGAACATCTTCAATCATCGTCCTGGTCGGAATCTTCCCCATCCTCGTCTTCGTCATCGGCATCCTCATCCTCAGCCGAGGCATCGTCCGTGGAGGAAGTGGCCACGGCCGGCTCAAATTGTCCAAAACCGACCATTACAAGCTGTTCCAACTGATCACCGCGTAGAAGAACAATTTTCCAAGGCTCCTCTTTTTTGGACTTTTTGGCAGAAGTGGAGTTTTCGGCTGAGGCAGACTTTTCCGATTTTTTCCCCTTTATTGCCGCACTAAACATGCTTAGTAAGCCTTGGAGCTGAGAGGAGGATTCCCTCTGGGGAGGTGTGATTTTGGGAGTTTGTCCTGCTGCAACAGGTTGCCCGATGCGGGTGGAACTGGAACGAAGCATCTCGTTGACCGTCACCCCTCGGGTGACCACTTGGGTTTCGTCTCCCGGGGGGCGCAAAGCCAGCACGATCTTGCCCAATTGGGAGGCAAAAGTGACTTTTTCCGCTTCCTCTGGGGTCAGGAGCAGCGAGACGGTCTTGGCCGCAGTGACTTTTTTGCCGTCGCGCTGCACATACACATTGTCCACGGCAAAGACTTTGACATTTTGGAGGAAGGTTTTGGTGGTTTCTTCGTAGATGTTTCGGGCAGGGTTTTTCTTCATGTGAACGATCAAATCCACGCGATCCCCTGGCTTGACCAGATATCCTCCGGTAGCCTGAGCGTCCACGCGGACCGCCACGACGCGATAGCCTGGGGGAACATAATCAGTGGGTCGGGCGGCTTTTTCGCCTTTGGGCAGAAGTTTTTGCTCCAAAATCGGCTCTCCGGCAAAGATTTTCTGCCGGGCACGACGCCCTTTGATCTGCTCCAATTTGGTGATGGCCCCCGGCGGGACGCGATCCTTGGGCCAGGGCTCGCGTTTCAAGGCTTCGGGAGGGATCAGATCGTTGATTTCAATATCCTTGAGGGCCACATAGATGGGCACCTTGTCCCCATCTCCGGCCGCAACCTGGGGAGTGCCCCGAGACATGACGCGATTGATGCCCAAGGAGGCCACCACGCCACATCCCAGTGCTAGCATCAACAGCACAATAGACTTAGGTCGCATGGGAATTTGCTCCTACGAGGGGCCGCTAGCTAGCCGGACAAGCCACCGCAGCCGCATCAGTCCACCGTCTCTCGGCGCATCACGCAGGTGGCCGAGAGCAGCCTGCCTGATAAAAACATTGGCGCAGGAATCCAACTGACTTGATCATAAGGCACCGAAACTGCTACCGTCACCGGCTCACCGGCACCTGCCTCAGACGGTTCAGGCGGTGTAATCGTTATAGTTGCCCCGGTGATCCCAGCCGATTCTAAATAGTCATTCACCAGATCAATAACCTCTTGGGCGGTGGTGCCGTCCATAATGGCCCGACGACACCCCTCTCGGGCGGCATTCGTGATGACTTGCTGAACCATGACCATCCGCCCGTATTCAATCATCCCAAAGACCAACAACACAAAAATGGGCAGCACCACCGCAAACTCTACGGCGGCAGCTCCCCGACGATGGGAATCAGCAGGGCAAGCGAACACTGGGGAAGGCTTTCTCATGGCAACATTCCCGACCAAAGGAAGTAGCCGATGGATCCAACTGCGATCGGAATCCCGTAGGGCAAAAGCAACATCCGCGGTTTGCGTTGGGCTGCCAGAGCAGCCAGGCGTTCCGGATCACGAATAGTTACCAACTCGCTGAGGATCACCAACAGGTTGTCCCGATGGCGTTGCCAACTGCGACGATAGGCCATCATGGCCAAAGCCATCAGCCCGCCTACAATCGCCGAAGCACAAAACGCCCAAAAAGTCACCGCACTGCCCATCCAGGCTCCCACTCCGGCCAGGAGCTTCACATCTCCGGCTCCCATTCCACCTATGGCATACAAGGGCAACAACAATCCCAAACCCACCAAAGTGCCCAGCACGCTGTAGCCCAGGCCGCTCCAACCCAAACTCCAAAACCCATAGGCCCAACCGCTCAGCACAAACGGAAAGGTGAGCCAGTTGGGCACTTTGAGTTTCCATCCGTCAATCACGGCAGCAACGACCAGCACCAGACTCACCAGCCACACATGCCAGTGTTCTGCAGCGGCTTGGGCAAAAGCGTGCATAGCAAACTCCTTGTTGTCTTAAACCGTCCTGCCCTGAGTGGGGACGATCTATCGCCCGCTCCAAGCATAGCTCACCAAGGCCACCACAGTGGCCAAAAACATCACCGCCACGGTTACAGCGTGGGTCACAAGTTCAGGCACGAGGTAGTCCATGGCGGCACTCCTGCTTGTGGGGTTTCATCCAACCGTAGCATCCGCCCGGAAGGGACAACCCTGGGGAAGCAAAGCTTCCCCAGGGCCGACGCGACAACTGGCGGGCAGGAACGGTGGCTTAGCTACTCCCTTCCAGGGTGTCAGCCACATTCTGGAAGGTGGCGTTGGCCTGAGTGCCGATGGACTGGATCGCCGTCAGACACACGACGATGATCAAGGCCAGCATCACGGCATACTCAACGGCAGTGGGACCATCTTCACTGACCAGGAAACGACGGACTTTGGCAGCAAACGCTTTCATCAGACAAACCTCCCAAACGCTGCTAGGAAACTCCCCCGTGGGGGATACCGACCTCTGGCCCCGTGCCAGGGCCGGCTTTGGGGCAAAAGCTCCGCACTTTCGCCCCGATCCTCCTGATCGCTTCAATCGCTCCCTCCGTAATGAAACCTAGGTCAGCTTTCCAAGCTGTCAAATTGGGAAACACAGAAAAAATAGAAAAACCTGCACTTCACCTTGCTCCCCACTTTTCGGCAAGCTCCGGCCTGCTTGGAAATGTGGAAAGCTCAGCGGCTCGGACCGCAGGAGGCAGAAAAAGGAGGTCGCCACTTGTACTCCAACGCCCAGACAAAACCCTGCTCAGCTCTGCCTGGCGCCAGGAAAGGCACTGGCCCTGGAGCAAACGCATGTTGATCCTCTTGCGCTGGCTTGGACGCACATCGCAGATCGCGGCCTTGGAGCGGAACCCTGACACGGTGCTCTCCGGGGGCGTTTCTTCCAACCTGGGCAACTACATCCTGGCGATGTGCAGCCAAAGGCTCTAAGCTATTCAGGCAAAGGGCTGCTTGGTAGCAAAACGCTCACCAGGAGGCAGGAGCCGTGAGGACCACTCGTCGTGCGTGGCTGTTGGGCAGTGCGGCTTGGCTGGGAAGTTGGCCTTTGAAGGCTTGGGCCGACAACACGCAACGCAGTTGGGTCTATTTCGGCACCTATACCCGAGGAAGTCAAAGTCAGGGTATCTATGTCTGCTCCATGGACATGCACAGCGGACGCTTAAGCCAGCCGGTGCTGGCTGCTCGGGTGGTGAATCCTTCGTTTCTGGCCATCGCGCCGGATCACCGGCACTTGTACTGTGTGACTGAGGTGGGCAACTACCAGAATCGCCGCACGGGAGCTGTGGCCGCTTTTGCCCTGTGTCGGCAAAACGGGGCTTTGGAGCCACTGAACAAACAGCCCTCTGGGGGAGCTGCCCCTTGTCATCTGGTCGTGGACGCCACCGGGCGCAATGTGCTGGTGGCCAATTACACCAGTGGCACGGTTGCCGTGTTGCCCGTGGACCGCTTGGGGCGGCTTCGGGAACCAAGCTGCGTGATTCAGCACCGGGGCCACAGTGTCAATCCGCAACGCCAACGCGGCCCTCATGCTCACAGCATCAATCTGGACGCCCAGAACCGCTTCGCTTTTGCTGCCGATCTGGGGCTGGATCAGGTGCTTATCTATCGGTTTGACGCTGACTCGGGAACGCTTGAACCGCACGATCCGCCGTTTGTCAAGGTGGCTCCCGGTTCCGGTCCCCGACACTTTGCCTTTCATCCTTCAGGAAAATTCGCCTATGTGATCAACGAGCTGGCCTGCACAGTGACGGCGTTTCGGTATCATGCCGACCGGGGCGTGCTGGAAGGGGTGCAAACGATCACCACATTGCCTCGTCCCCGAAAGCCCGGAGACACCACGGCCGAAGTGCAGGTGCATCCCTCGGGCAAGTTTCTTTATGGTTCCAACCGTGGGCACGACAGCATTGCCATTTTCCGCATAGATCAGCAAACAGGCCGGTTGACTCCTGTGGGTCATCAGCCCACCGGAGGAAAAATCCCTCGCAACTTCGGCTTGGACCCCAGCGGGCGCTTCCTGCTGGCTTGCAACCAGAACTCCGACACGGTGGTGGTGTTTCGCGTGGACGAGCAAAGCGGCCAGCTTTCGCCCACTGGCCAGGTGATCCGGGTGCCACGGCCGGTGTGCGTGAAATGGGCTCCGTTCGTTCCTTAGTTCAGACTTTTGCCAGGAGTAGGACCATGCCCAAAGTGGTAGTCACCCAACCGCATCAGCTTTCCCAAGAAGAAGCCGTGCAGCGTGTGCAGCAGTTGGCCACTCGGGCCACGGCGGCTTATCAGGGTCAGGTAAAAGACCTCCAGCAACAGCTGGAAGGCAATCGGGGTACTTTTTCGTTTTCCATCATGGGCATGAAGATCTCCGGCCAAGTGGATGTGGAACCAGACCAGGTGCGCGTGGAGGTGGACTTGCCGCTGGCAGCCATGATGGTCAAAGGGCGCATCGAAAGCGAGCTTAAAAAACACCTGGCCGAGTTGCTTCAAGGGAGTTAGCTCTCTGAGTCGGCTTCGTGTTGGGTTCTCCGCTGTTGTTGAATGTGGCGGATGATTTCGATGGTATAGCCACCTCGCAACTCGCCCTGGGGAGTGAAGTAAACCCAATCGTTAAGCTCCTGAACCGACACGCGCACTCGGGACCCGAACTTCAACGGGCCCAAGTCGTGTGGGTCGTTGGCCAAGGTGCCGTAAATGTAATCCCCTTCCAAAGCCGTGACCTCCAGCCAAATGAATTCCTCCCTGTCCCGATAACGCACCGGTGCCTTGACCCCAAAGTCCTTGCCTTGACGCAGCTCAAACGCCCGGACAAACTCCGGCCAAGTGCGTCGGGCTTGCTCTACGGCTTGTTTCATCAAGGGATCGTCTGCACTCACAGGCACCACCGGCAAGGGGCAACTTTCCTTCAAGGCACGCAAGGGGTCTTCCGCCTCCAGGGCTTGCAACACCTCCTCGGTCACAGGGATCACCCAACCGGTTTCGGGAATCACAATAGCCAGGCAACGGTGATCCACCAGTTCGGAAAAGAGCCGAGCTGCTTGTCGGAATGCCCAACGCACTTGCTCGGCCATATCGGAAAACTCTTTGTTCACATGCACCACATCGGCACTGAACCAGGCTTGATGTCGCCGGACCGCATCGGCTACCCGAAGATCGGAAACTCGCTGGGCGAATTCTTCAGGATGCTCGACATAGCTCCCCGGATGATCGTGCACCAAGAGAATGGCTTCCTCACAAAAGATCATGTGGACCCCGAGTTCGTCTTCAGAAACTATCGCCTCGGCGACATCTTCGCCTTCTTCCAATAGCAACTCATGTCCAAAAGCGCGGAGGGCGGCTTGTTGGATTTCATAATCGGATAGTTGCCGGTGGTGGCTCAGAAGACCCACCAGACTTATAAATGGTTCTTCGTCCTCGTCCGTTTCGCGGTTGCGGAGCCAAAGGGCCCAAACGCCAGCTAGTCCCAATAGGGCTACCACTACCAGAACCAGCACCCACCACATCCGATTCGCCCCAGGAGGAACATTTGGCTTGCAGTTGTCGGCCCATTGTAATTTCCTCCCCGAAAAAGACCAAACTTTTTCGGTTCCCGGAGAAACCGTCCGCCTAGGGAAGCCGTGGTCAGGAGTCGGCACTCGGGTTATACTTGCACTTTTGCTGTTCAACGGGGGTCAGCACCCGAAGTACTTTCCTCCAGGACAATCTGGAAAAACGATGAGTGTACGAGTGGGGATCATGGGTGCCACGGGCTACTCGGCCCTGGAGCTGCTGCGCTACCTGTTGCGGCATCCGGAAGCGGAAATTACCGTGTTAACTTCGCGTCAGGAGGGTCGGCCGCACATTGCAGCGGTGCATCCGTGGCTGGCCGGACGGCTGGACTTGTGCTGTGAGAACTTGGAGCCTGCAGCGGTGGCGGCTCGGGCCGAAGTGGTGTTTTGCTGTTTGCCCCATGGAGTTACGGCCCAACTGGTCCCCACCCTCCTCCAGGCCGGAACCCGAGTGGTGGATCTGAGTGCCGACTTCCGGCTCAAGGATGCCCGAGTCTATCGGGACTGGTACGCTCAGGAGCATCGGGCTCCGGAACTGTTGGCCCAGGCGGTCTATGGGCTGCCGGAGCTGTATCGGGACCAGATCCGTCAAGCCCAACTGGTGGCCAATCCCGGCTGCTATCCCACCGCTGCCATCCTGGCTCTGGCCCCGCTTCTGGCCGCCGAATGGATCCAACCTGAGGGAATCATCGTGGATGCCAAAAGCGGCGTCTCCGGAGCCGGACGGCAGCCCAAGCTCACCACCTTGTACCCAGAGTGCAACGAAAGCGTTTCGGCTTACAATGTGGGTCGCCATCGCCACACGCCCGAGATCAAACAGGTCCTGGAAGACATCTCAGGGCAGGCCGTAGATGTGATCTTCACCCCGCACCTGGTTCCCATGGACCGGGGCATCCTGGCCACGGTGTACTCCGTTCCCCGAAAATCCGTCAGCGAAGAAGAGCTGTTTGCGTGCTATCGGGAGTATTATCGGGAGCATCCCTTTGTGCGTGTGGTGGAACACTTGCCGGCCACCAAGGACTCCTGGGGCACCAACTTTTGCGACCTGACAGTGCGTGTGGTTGGAGGGCGAATTATCACGATCAGTTGTCTGGACAACCTGGGCAAAGGCGCCGCTGGAGCCGCCGTGCAAAACTTCAACCTGATGTTCGGCTTTGCAGAAGTGACCGGGTTGCTTTGACAGACTCGCCCCTTTTTTGAAAAAACCGAAACCTCCTAAGCCAGAATTTCCCGAAGCACCCGACCGGTGGAAATCGGCCAAGGTCGTCCTTGGTGGTCCACGATGGTCAGCTCCGGGGAAAGCCCCAAGCAGTGATATACCGTGGCCTGGACATCCACTGGGTCCACGGGGTTTTCGACCGGATAGGCGGCCTTGTCGTCCGAAGCTCCATAGACGACTCCCCCTTGGATCCCTCCTCCGGCCATCATGGTGCAGGAACATTCTCCCCAGTGGTCACGACCAGCGTTGCGGTTAATTTTGGGCGTTCGGCCAAACTCGCCCATGCACACCACCAGCGTCTGATCCAGCAGCCCTCGCTGGTGCAGGTCTTCCAGCAGGGCGGACATGCCCTGGTCAAACATGGGAAGCAATTCCCGTTGGAGGGCCTCAAAGTTTTTGCTATGCAGGTCCCAGCCGTCGCAGACGGTCATTTCGTTAAAGTGGATGGCCACCATAGCCACACCGGCTTGGACGAGTCGTCGGGCCAGCAGCAGAGCTCGCCCAAACCGGTTGCGGCCATAGCGCTGTTGCAACTCGGGGGGCTCTCCCTCCAGGGAAAAGAGGTTGCCGCGTCCGCGGTTGGCTGCTCCGGTCAGTATCACGGCTCGCTGACGCAGTTGTTGGGCATCCAGGTGGAGCTCTCGCAGTTTTCCCCGATGCTCCAGCAATCGGAGCAATTGGCAGCGTTGTTCAAACCGCTGCACGGAAACTCCTTGGGGGAGCTTCAGGCTAGGCACGGCGTCAGGCTCCCCCGGTGGGCCGTTGATGGGCAAAGGGTCGTACTGAGGGCCCAAGAAACCCGCTCTCCCCCCGCGTAACGGCAACCGTGCTCGCTTGTACTGTCCACGAATGGAACTGCGCACCGCCACCTCCGGCATGGCCACATAGCCTGGCACCAAAGCACTGCGACTCCCCTTGAACTTGGCAATGACCGAGCCCATGTGGGGAAAGTCACTTCGCTGCGGAGGGCGAAGGTCGTTGTCCCGATTGGGAAACTCCGTCTCCCGGCCCGTGAGTGTGTAATAGATCATCGGCGTGTGGTTGTTGTTCGGGTGGCTCACCGAGCGGATCAGTGTGTAAAGATGAGCCAATCGGGCCAGACGCGGCAGGTGCTCGCAGATTTGCACTCCCGGCACGGTGGTAGAGATTGGCCGGAAGGGGCCTCGCACCTCGGCAGGAGCTTGGGGTTTGAGGTCAAACATATCCTGATGCGGAGGTCCACCGAGCAGATACACCAGGATGCAGCTTTGGGCTTTGCCGGCACTGCGTGATGGCTGGTAGCCTTGGGCTTGGGTGGCCAGCCACGGGGAAACAAACCCTGCGGCCAACAACCCCCCGGCAGAGCGCAAAAACTCCCGTCGTTGGCTCACCCAACCCAAGCGACCTTGAATCCAAGTGAACATTGCCCACGCCCTCCTCTGAACATTCGGCCCTCAGGCGCCCGTTCATTCTCGGCCAGAGACAACGCACAAATCAAGCAAATTCGCCAGCAATCGCTTCACGCCAAAAGCTCACGAGGAGGGAGCCCGCGAGGCTACAACCACTCGCGGCAGTCCGGCCAGATCTTTGACTGTCTGGGGAGGAGTCCAGCGCTGGGGATCCAAAAGCTCCAGCACGGCTTGATGGATCATGGGACTGATTTCGCAGATCAGGGTTCCTCCAGGCCGCAGGCATCGCCAGGCTTGGGCCACCAAGGAGCGAACGACTTCGGTGCCGGTGGGTCCGGCCACCAGAGCCACCCGAGGCTCGTGCTTCAGCTCCGCAGGAGCTTGCTCCAGTTCCTGCTGGCTCAGATAGGGAGGGTTGCTGATCACATAGTCCAGGCACTCCGGGGCCACCGCTTGCAGCAAGTCTGCCTGCAACAAGTGCACCCGATCCAGAACCTCGTGCCGAAGCGCGTTTTCCTGCGCGACCGTCAGGGCCGGGACCGAGATGTCCAGAGCCAGCACTTGAGCCTGAGGAAGCATCCTGGCAGCACAGATGGCCAACACTCCACTGCCGGTGCCCACATCGGCTATCCACAGCCGCTCTCCTTGTTGTTGACGCTTTTTTACCTCGTCAAGCAAAGCCGTAATGACAAACTCGGTCTCGGGACGAGGAATGAGCACCTGGGGAGTGACGCGAAACGAGAGCGAAAAAAACTCCTTCCAGCCCACCAAATAGGCCACCGGAACGCCCTGGCTGCGACGGCGAATCAGTTCCCGATAAGCCGCACGCTGGTGCTCTTCCGGCTGGGAGTCGTATTGGGTGTAAAGCTCAATTCGGGGGCAGCCCAACACATGGGCAAGCAACACTTCGGCATCCAGCCGAGGTGTGGGCGAGCCGTGTTTTTTCAGATACTCGGTGGTCCATTGGAGCATGCGTCCAATGGTCCAGGATTGTGAGCCTTCCGTGCTCATGCCTGGTGGTTTTCAAAAGCGAGGGGTTAGGCAGGCTCTGGTTCGGTGGTTTGGGCCGAACCAGGCTCGGGGGCCTCCGGCTCGGGAACCTCACCGGTCTGAGCCTGCGGCTCCTCAAACAACACCCAAAATCCGGCCAAAGTCACCGCCGCCATCAAGCCTGGCCAGAACCAGATCCAAGGCCATCGGGCCGAAGTGGCATGGAGCCATTCGGTGCGAGTGATCTGACCATCACCGTCAGCGTCAGCCATCCGAAGCAGTTGCTCAAGAGACTCCCGGGAATACACCACGGTGATCCCTTCATTGGGCAGTTCCCAACGAAACTCCTCCGGAACCTGCTCCAGCGGCACCAGAGGATTGGGGTTTTTGACCAAATCTACACCCAGGACGGTTTTGACATAGGTTTCCCAATCGGGCAAGGAGCGGGTGCTTGGGCTCTGCTGGCCCGATTGATCTACGATCAGCACTTGAGCTTGGTGAGCCGAGGGGTAGTTGTCGTAAATCTTTCCTCCAATCAGCGAGCCGACAAACATCCCGGCTCCGTAGGTCAGAAACGCCAAGAAACTCTGGGCTCGGGCTCGCTGGCGCACATCCACCCGATTGTCCACATAAATCTGGCTGGCCACAAAGAAGAAGTCATAGCAAATCCCGTGCAACAACAACCCCAAAATCACCAGCGGAAACACCAGCGAGCCGAAACACGCATACCGCAACACCCAGGCCAGCATGCCCAAGGCCAACATTCGTTTTACGCCCAGCCGGACGATGAACCATGGCATCAGGAACATAAACACCACTTCGGACATCTGACCCAAGGTCTGCAAGGCCGTGGGAGCCGGATAGTCGCGTTGGGTCAGAAAGAGATTGGCCAGGTTGTAGTACTGAGCCAGCGGAATGCAGATCAAAAACGAAGCCGCAGCGAACACCAGAAAAGAACGATCCTGAAGCAACAACTGCAAGATGCCCTGACGATCCGAGTCGGAAGTGGTTTGCTGGGGGATTTCTTGTTTCTGGGCAGCAGGTGGCGTGTAAGGCAGGAAGAAGCTAAACACTCCCAATGCCAGCGAAGAACCCGCCGCCAGGTACAAAAAGGCCGAATGGCCCAGCACTTCTTGATTGGGCCGGAAGAAAAAGCCTACGATCAACCCGGCTACAATCCAGCCAATCGTGCCCAAGACCCGAATGATGGGAAACTCTTTGTCCGGATTCTCAATGTGATGGAAGCTGATGGAGTTGGTCAAAGCCAGCGTGGGGGTGTAAAGCACGGCATAGGCCACCATCACAGCAAACAAGGGGACGAACTGAGTTTGGGTGGCGGCCACGGCCAGCAACGCCGCTCCCAACAGATGCAAAATGCCAACCATCTTTTCACTGGAGAAGAGCCGGTCGGCCAGGTAGCCCAAAAAAAGCGGCGACACCATCGCCCCTATAGCTGTGCATGTATAAACCCAGCCGATTTGAAGTCCGGAGAAATTAAGCACCTGGCCCATGTAGCCCCCCATCTCCACAGCCCAGGCGCCCCAGATGAAGTATTCCAAAAACATCATC
>JAJRRR010000247.1 GCA_024279285.1 Planctomycetota bacterium | reverse complement strand
CAGGCCTTGGACCACCTGGACCGCTACCACTGGCTGGTGTTTTCCAGCGTCAATGCGGTGGAGTTCTTTTTCCAAAGACTTTGGGCCCGAGGGATGGATGTCCGGCGCTTGGCTTCGGCCCAACTGGCGGCCATCGGCCCGGCCACGGCCGAAGCCCTGGCTCAGCGAGGGCTTCGGGTAGATTGCCAGCCTCGGGAGTATCGGGCCGAAGGGCTGGTGGAAGCTCTGGCTCCCCAGGCCCGAGGAAAGCGGTTCTTGTTGCTTCGGGCCAATCGGGGACGCCAAGTGTTGCCCCAACAATTGCAAAAAGCCGGCGCCCAGGTGGAACAAGTCGCCGTGTACCAAAGCCAGGATGTCTCGCATCCTCGGCCGGAAGTGCTTCAGATGCTCCAAGAGGGCCAGGTGGACTGGATCACCGTGACCAGTTCGGCCATCGCCCGCTCGCTGGTGCGGATGTTCGGTCCTCTGCTGAAAAACGCCAAGTTGGTTAGCATCAGCCCTGTGACCACTCAGACCCTGCGTGAGTTGGGCTATCCGCCTCAGGCCGAAGCCCGGCAGTACACCATGCCCGGGGTGGTCCAGGCATTGATTGAAGCTCAGCGAAATCAAGCCAGACAGTCCAAACACACCGGTAGCGATGAATCAGGCAAGTGAGGCAGTGTCGTTGGAAGTGGAGTTGGGTCCGGTTCGGTTGCCCAATCCGGTGCTGGTGGCCTCGGGCACCTTTGGGCACGAGACGGAGATGGCCGGGTGGGTGGACCTGACCCTACTGGGCGGCCTGGTGCCTAAAACCATCACCCGACGCCCCCGACGCGGGAACCCTCCCCCGCGGACCGTAGAAACCCCCTGCGGGATGCTCAACTCCATCGGGCTGGACAACGAAGGGGTGGATTACTTTCTCCAACACCAGTTGCCCAAGCTGTTGGAGTTGGGTTGTCCGGTCATCGTGAGCGTAGCCGGAGAGGATGTGGAGGATTTTGTGGAGTTGGCTTCCCAAGTGAGCCGGGTCCAGGGAGTCACTGCCGTGGAGCTGAACATCTCCTGTCCCAATGTGGCTCACGGCGTGGATTTCGCCACCGATCCGCAATTGTGCTACCAAGTGGTGCATCGGGTGCGGCAAGCGTGCCGGGTGCCGATTTGGGCCAAATTGACTCCCAATGTGACCGACATCCGGCCCATCGCCGAAGCTGCCCAACGGGCCGGAGCCGACGCACTGACCTTGATCAACACTTGCGTGGGCATGGCGGTCAACTGGCGGCAGCGTCGTCCGATGTTGGGCACGGGCACCGGAGGGCTGAGCGGACCGGCCATCAAGCCCATCGCCTTGGCGGCGATCTATCGGGCCCTAGAGGTGGTCTCCATTCCCATCGTGGGTGTGGGAGGCATCACCTCCGCTGAGGATGTGATGGAGTTTTTGATCACCGGGGCTTCGGCCGTTCAGGTGGGAACAGCCAATTTTTTCCGTCCTCGGGTCACGATGGAGATTTTGGACCAGCTTCCCGGGCTGATCCGCCAGTTGGGAGCCCAAGGCGTGCAAGAACTCATCGGCACCCTGCGGCGTCCCGAGGGCTCGGCTTGACAATTCACCGCTCTCGGCCATGCTTTCAACAAAGCTCCCCCTTCAGCGGAGGAACTGTGCCCATGCGAGTGCTTTCCGGCATCCAGCCCAGCGGACGATTCCATTGGGGAAACTACTTCGGTGCCATTCGGCAATACATCCAGTTGCAAGAAGATCCCCAAAACGAAGTTTTTTACTTCATTGCCAACCTGCATGCGTTGACTTCGGTTCGGAATCGGGAGCAGTTGGAACAATACACCCTGGATGCCGCCATTGATCTGCTGGCCTTGGGCGTGGACCCGGATCGGGCGGTGTTGTTCGTGCAGTCGGATGTGCCGGAAGTGTGCCAGTTGTTCTGGCTCCTGTTGGCCATCACGCCCATGGGTCTGTTGGAACGGTGCGTGGCCTACAAAGAGAAAAGAGCCCAGGGACTTCCGGCCGATGCGGGACTCTTCACTTACCCGATCCTTCAGGCAGCCGACATTCTGGCCTACGATGCCGAACTGGTGCCGGTGGGCGAAGACCAGAAACAACACATCGAGGTCACTCGGGATGTTGCTGCCAAGTTCAACCACTTGTTTGGCGAGACTTTTGTCCTGCCTCGGGCCTATGTGCTGCCTGAGGCGGCCAAAGTGCCCGGCATTGACGGTCAAAAAATGTCCAAAAGCTACGGCAACACCATTGAAGTGTTTGACGACCCGGCCACAGTGCGCAAAAAGTGCATGCGCATCGTCACCGATTCCCGACCCATCGAAGAACCCAAAGACCCCGAAGGGGATCATCTGTTTCAGCTTTACAGCTTGTTTGCCACGCCCCAGGAGCGGGAGGAGTTGGCGGCGACTTATCGTCGTGGGGGGTTTGGCTATGCGGAGGTGAAGCGCGCGTTGGCCCAAAAGGCGGCCGAGTTCTTCGCTCCTGCCCGAGAGCGCCGCCAGGAGTTAGCTGCCCAGCCCCAACGGGTGCGTCAGATCCTGGCCGATGGAGCCGCCACCGCACGGCGCAAAGCTCACGAAGTCCTCACCCGAGCCCAGGTGGCCGCTGGCGTGTTCCGAAGTCCAAGCTAACCGCCCGCAGCTTGCAACCCAACCGGACCATGGGAACCACTGCCCCCAGGGGCCAACGAACATGAGTGCCCTAGCATTTGCCGGCAAGCGGGTGTTGGTGACCGGGGCTTCAAGCGGGATCGGTTACCACCTGGCGCTGGAGTTTGCTCGCTGTGGGGCTCAGGTGCTGCTGGTGGCCCGACGGCAAGAACGCCTCCAAAAACTGGCCCAACGCATCCAGGAGCTAGGTTCTCAAGGGATCGTTTGCCCGGGAGACCTGACTTGTTCCGAGGTCCGCGAGCAAGTCTTTGAACAAGTCCGCAAGCAGTGGGGGGCCTTGGATGTGTTGGTCAACAACGCAGGCACGGGAGCGTTGGGACCT
>JAJRRR010000246.1 GCA_024279285.1 Planctomycetota bacterium | reverse complement strand
GAGGAAACTGGCCCACATCCTTGTAAATCGTCTGCCGAATGAAGTGCCCCAGGGGGACATCGTTTTCGGCCTTGCAGGCCACTTCGCACCCGTGGCAGCCAAAGCAGCGCCGGGTGTCCACAAACCAGCCGTAGCGTTTGCCATCCGCAGGGGGCTGGATGCGATCCTTCCAGCGCTGGGGAGGCTGGAACTTCTTTTTCACCTCCGGGGGGTGATCGGCCGGGGCTTGGGAGCCGGAAGTGCCAGCCAGCCCCAACGCTCCGGCAGCCAATGCCTTCAGCGCCCGACGCCGATTCAGTCCCGACCCTCCAGATTCCAAGGAAGAACTCATCTTTGTTTGCGATTCAGAATGAAAAGAGGGTTTTCAAATACGATTAGGAATCAAGCTAGCTCCCCAAATGCGGGTTGTCAACTTGCCGGGAGTTTGCAGACAGGGAGTTAGGAGGGGCGTGGGATTGCAGTCGGCCCCGCTGGGGCCCAACCCGTGCGGCCAGCTTCTGGCTCGCCAGAGCACCGCATGAGCCAAAGAGGGTGGGAAATTACTCTTGCCGCAAGTTGCTGGAGAATATCTTCCCGTGCCAGAGGTTTAGCTCCTGAGAGCTTTAGGGGACAAGTTCCTGGTGCCACTGGAGGGTTAGTTAGGTGGCGGGGTGGCGCTTCGGGCCCGAGGTACAGGTGGCAGTGGGGCAGGACTGCGACCGGGAACCAGCGGCACTTCACGCAGCCCTTTCTCACTCGGAACCAACACCAGCCACCGCCGATCTTTGCCAAACACATGCAATCGCAGCAGTCGGGTCAGCTCCGGGGTCAGCCCTTTCTCTGGGGTGCCCAGGAGCAGTTCGCCGATCCGCCGGGCCACCGGTTCCAGGCGTTGGGCCAGTTGGCTCAACGCTTTTTGGCTCTTCGGAGAACGAAATGCCTCGGCTAACGCCTGGTGCACACGAGGGTTCTCCAACACGGCTTCCTGGAAGACCTCTTGGGTCAGTTGTTGCAACTGGGGATCTTGGACCATCTCGGACAGCGCCTCCTGGAATGCTTGTCGCACGGCGGGGCGGTTCCACGCTTGACGCACTACTTCTACGGCGGTGGCCATGATTTCGTCGCTATGCTCCTTAAGCACAGGCATTACTTCCTTGCGCACAAATTTTTCAAACTCCTTTTCCAACCGCTTTTCGTCCGGTTGGACCATGTCGAGCAAAGCTGCAACCGTGAACCGCCACAGCGAAACCCGAGCCCAAAGCTCCAGACCCAGCTTTCGGGCCAAAGGAACCGCGTGCTGTTGCAAGATGGGCCCGACCTCTTTCTCCAACACCGGCACTAGCCGCTTCTGAACAATTTGGGATTGCCACTTTTGGAGGAGTTGCTGCACTTGATCTGCACGCCGATTCAGGGCGGCGGTGAGTTCTTCTTGCACCACGGGAGCCGAGCGGTGCAGGGCTTCCATCACCACCGGTTGCATCAGCTTCACCAGCTCATCCCCTTGCTCCTGCCAGGTTTGACTCAGGAGACGGATTAGCTCCTGGCGTTTTTCCGGGGGAAAGAGCATTTCCATGCCGGCTTGGATGGACAAATCGGCCCGATAGTATTCCAATCGCTCCACCGGCCAGGACGCATCAGGGGTCAGATACACCTGGCCTTGGGTGGTCCAGCCCTCGGAGACGACTCGGTTTTGCAAGTCCCGAACCAAGTAAACATGCCCAGCCAGACGGAGCGAGCCGTTGGTGGTTTTTTGATAGACCGGATCGCCCACGCGGAGCCACAGCGGTTCTTGACACCGAAACGGCACCCAGCGAGCTTCTCCGGCGGTGGCTTTCCACACTTGGGCCAGCCACGAAGTGGTGTGCTCCGGTCCGGTCAGGGCTAACAGTCCCCAGCTCCCGCCTGCCAAAGCACCAAGCCAAACGATCACTCCCAGCGTGATGCGAACGGTTCGTCCCCAACTCGGCCTTGACACGGTTTTGCCCCTTGATGCTAGTGGTGAGAAAGTCCTAGTTGAGTCTTCAGCTCTTGGAAACGCTGTTGCCACAATCCCTTGTCCAGTCCTGGGTGAAGCACTTCGGTGAGCTGGACGATTCGTCGGGCCTGGTCGGGGTTGCCCAGGCGCATGTGGAGCCAGGCCAGGTAGTAGCGAGCTTGAAACCAGGGGGGAGAGCCTGGCCGACTGCGGCGCTGAAGTGCCCGCCAGTGTTCCAGGGCTTTTTGCATGCGTTCTGGGTCGCCAGATTGGGTCATGGCCAGGGCCAGCCCTTGGTGATATTCCCGACGGCGAGGATATTGCCGGTGCAATTGCCCAAACAGCTCTTCCGCCTCTTTGGTTCGCCCGTGCCATAGGGCAGCTCGGGCCAGGATGGGACGAAGCCGAGCTTTTTGAGCTGTGGGCAGTTTGGAAGATTGGGCCAGATGTCGGGCCACTTGGTAGAGCCAAGGGACCAACCGGGTTCGGAGGGCAGGGCTGGCTGATTGGGCCAGATGGTCCATGTGCACAGCAAGCTCCAGCAAATCTCCCGGCAAAGCTTGCAGCCCGGAGGATTGATCTTTCGGAGAAACCTTCTGCTCCCGGAGCACCTGGGCCAGCACGAGCCAGGCTTGATGTCGGGCCTGCCACCGCGGATCCGAGCAGTGTTGCAGGGCTTGTTGAAGGAGTTGTCGGGCCCGATCCGGCTTCAGATGCTCAGGGACCAGATTCCACCTCGCAGCAAACAGCGCTGCTTGATGGTCCGAGAGGGTCCACTGCAGGGGCCATTGTCCCTGGGGGCCAAGGAGCACCGATTCGTACCATCGGGCGGCTTGCTCAGCCACGGTGGCCCGAGCCTTCGGATGCGTTGCGTACCACTGCTGAAAAGCCGTGTGGGTCAAAGTCAAAGCTTCTTGGAACTCCTGGGTTCCAGGAGGCGTCCTTTGGGCCACCTGGACGGCTTGCTGCGCGTGGCCTTGGTGCAAAAGCACCCGAGCCAAGGCCAGACGCACCCGAGGGGCCGTGGAAGCCTCCGGCCAACGGTTCAGATGCTCTTGGAGCAACTGCACCAATTGCTCCAACTTCCACTGACCTTTTCGGACCAACTTGCCGGCGTGGGAGATGGCCAACAGGTGGGCTTCGGGAGCCTGAGCGTGGTGCGGGGCCAGCAGTGCTGCTTGGCGAAAGCGTTGCAGAGCCTGGGCCGAGTCACGCTTGTGCACCAAAGTGGCTGCCGCATAGGCCAGAGTGAAGGCTTCTTCGTCTGCTCCCTGGGCTTGGGCCTGAGCCACCGCCTGGTCGTACACTTTCAGGGCTTGTTCCACTTGTCCTAGTTGGGCCAGTTGTCCTGCGCGTCGGGCTAACAGGGCCAACTGACCACTTAAAGCTGCTCCCGTCAGCGCAGCCGACACCAGGGCTTGGGCCCGGCGAGCCCAAAAGCCTCCGTGGCTCTGCCGAATCAGGGCCAGTTGCTGTTGCAGGGCTTGTTGCCAGCGTTTTTGGGCCTGGGTGTGGTTTTGTTGTTTGGCTGTTTTCCAGGCGGCCAAGTAGAACTTCAGATGCAAAAAGTCCAGCAGGGGATCGGTGGCTTGTTCCAGTTGGCGTCCTTGGCGAACGATTTTTTCGGCTTCTTCCTGATCTTCGGCAGCCAAGGCCACTTCCAGTTCCAGGGCCCGAAGACGCAATCGCCGCCTGGGATCGGTGTATTCCAAAGCTAGAGTGTTGAGCTTGCCTCGGGCAGCCCCCAATCGTCCCAACAGACGATAACACCGCACCACCTCCTGCGAGGCTTCCCAGTGCAGGGGGGCGAAGGCTTTTTGCCTAGCCAGCTCATCAAGCAGGTCCAAGCCTTCCCGGGCGGCCAGGGTGCGATCTGGGCTGTCCGCAGGATAAAGCTCCGCACGCAGCCGGTATGCCCAGCCCAAGTGATATCGGATCCGGTAGCCCAACAGGAGCAATCGTTGCTGGGGCAAGGTTTCCCAGCCCGAGGGCACCTGCCGCCACCGGCGCCGCTGGTCTAGGTCCTTTTGAGCCTGATTCAGTTGAGCAATGGCCGTGCGCAGGTGTTCCAAGGCTCGGGTGGCCCAAGTGCCCTGCATCCCATGTGCCTCGGCCCGGTAGTACGCCGCCAGAGCCTTCTCAAGCTCCACCAAGGCCTTTTGCACCTGAAAGACGAACTTCCAGTCAGACTGTTTGAGGGGGGGCAGGTGCTCGTCCAGAACTTTTTGGGCCTGGTCCCAAAGCTGCTGGCGCTCCTGGCCCTGGGTGGCCAAAGCGTGCTGGGCGTAAGTTAGGGAAAACTCCAGCACCAGTTGAGCACGTTGGCCCGGAGGCAAGTCCGATTGTTGAAGGCGTTGCAGACAATAAAGCTCGGCCAGAGAGTACAAGCCGCGTTGGCGCAGACCCTGGACGAACTGAAGTTCGGACAAATCGGACTGGGCCACGGCAGGAGGCAAAGCTAGCACGCCCCACGCCATCACCAACATGGTTATATGCACTGTGGCCCAGACCCTGGTCTCCAAAGCCTCTGGCTTGGTCCGGAGAAGCTTGCCGATTTGCCGCCGCGTGCCAAACACAGTCAGTTTCCACAGCACGGGAGTTCGCGGAAAACAGAGGTTTAGAATTATTGTACAGGGCGTCGCCCCCCTGGCCCAACTGCATTCGCTTCTTGGGAACTTCCACAGCGAGCCGAAGCCACTTGGGCGATTGATTTGCTGCTGGGAAAAAACGATATTTGAAACAGGCAACCGCACGGGTGCCACAGTTTGCGCCTGTAGCTCAGGGGATAGAGCAGCGGTTTCCTAAACCGCGTGTCGGGGGTTCGAATCCCTCCAGGCGCACTGGGACTTAACTTCTCGGCCCTAGCTCCGGAACCTCAGAACAAATCTCGGTTTGGCAGACTCCTGGCTTTCGTCCGTGGGTTGCTTTGGCTCCAGGGGCAATTAGCCTGGATGGTGTGGGGCCTCGTGAAAAGGAGTCTGCCATGAAACATCTGATTTTGGTTGCTGCTGCACTGGGGCTGAGTCTTGGATGGGTGCACCAGGGGCAAGCTCAGCCGGGACCTTATCCACAGGCATATTCGGGTTTTACTTGGGCGGACGGCTACGGGTGGTATTGGCTTTATGGTCGTGCCAGATTGCCCCATTTTGCCTTGTATCCGCCGGTTTATTACAGCGTTCCTGTGCCACGGCCTTATGGGTACAGTCCGTTTGCCTATCCGCCGGGCGTGCTTACCCCGGAGCCTCAAGCACGATCCGTTCAGCCCAAGCCCAAAAAGGTGCTCAACCCTTATGTGAATCCCAACCCTCAACGCCCTGTTCGGTCCGTTTCGGTCAAAAGGGTGCGCAATCCGTTTGTGCAGTCGGCCTACTAGCCAACAGGCATGCGTCAGGGGGTCCCGTTCCGGCGCGGTTCGGTTTGCGGCTGGCGTCCTGAGGGGCGGAGGGTCAACGCGGATTGTTGTTTGGGTGGTTGAATGCAGATGTGGAATCCTGATTGCCTGTCCTCCTCTGCGTTCCCCCAAGCCTCCACTCTCCCAGCGTCTCACTTCCCAAGCCTTCGGTGCGGAGACTCTCACGCAGGGTAAAACTTCCAGCTCCGTGTTCCATCTGAGCTAAGGAACTTGCTCCCTAGGGGCAATGCCAGGGAAGTTGCCTCATGTGCAGCGAGGCTCTGGCAGGCGGCCTGCGGACTTACAAAAAGGTTTACATGGTCTCTGGGGTAGCTATACTCCAACAAGTCCCTGTGCACTGGTTTGCCGTGTTTCCTGAGAAGGAGTGGGATGGTGAGCGCGGCTAACGGTTCGGATCGGCGGTTTCGGTTGTTTTTGGGTTGCTTTTTGGCTCTGGTGGCCACGAGTGTGGGTTTTGCTATTCGGGCCGATTTGCTCCAGGTTTGGGGCGAGTTGTTCAACCTGAGCGAAGAACAAAAAGGGACCATCCAGGGGGCCGGGCTTTATCCGTTTGCCATCTCCATCATCTTGTTTAGCCTGATCGTGGACCGCATTGGCTATGGCCGGTCCATGGTGTTTGCGTTTTTGTTCCATGTGGGCTCGGTGATTTTGACCCTGCTGACACCTTGGGTGGCCGGAGGCAACGACCAGTGGGCCTATGCGATGCTTTATGCCGGCACATTTATCTTTTCCCTGGGCAATGGGATCGTAGAGGCTGTGATCAATCCCGTCGTGGCCACCATCTATGAACGCAACAAAACCCACTGGCTCAACATTCTTCATGCTGGCTGGCCGGGCGGACTGGTGTTGGGCAGCGTGTTGGCTGTGGTGTTCGGCAATCAGGAGAAGTTCCTTGGTTTGCCAGGCCATATGTGGCAATGGAAGTTGGGGGTGGTGCTGATTCCGATGCTCTTGTATGGGCTGATTTTGTTGGGACTGCGGTTTCCGGTTCAGGAGCGGGTGGCAGCCGGAGTGTCGTATTTGGAGATGCTCCGCGAGTTCGGCGCGGCCAGCTTTTTTATCGTGTGCTTTTTGCTCGTCTGGGGAATCAACCAGATCTTGCAAGTTGCCGGAACCACCTTGGAACAAGCGTTGGGGCTTCAGTGGTTGGTGGACCAATGGACCCCGATGATGACGGAGTTTTGGGCCCGTGCGGCTGTGTTCGCCCTGGTTGCTCTTGTGCCTACGCTGTTTTTCGCCTTGGGAGTGCGAGCGTTTGGGCGACCGATGTTTGTGTTTCTGCTGTTGGTCATGTTCTTGCTGGCCACCACGGAGTTGGGCACCGATAGCTGGATCACAGACATCATGAAAAGCGTTCTTCAGAGTGATCGGGCCGGACCGTTGGTGTTGGCTTACACTTCCATCATCATGTTTGTCTTGCGATTTTTCGCCGGGCCGATTGTGCACCGGATTTCTCCCTTGGGACTGTTGGCCCTCAGTGCGGCAATTGCCTGTGCAGGGCTGCTTTGGCTTTCCCGGGCTGGAGATGCCCTGGTGATGGTTTTCTTGGCTGCCACTTGCTACGGGGTGGGCAAGACTTTCTTCTGGCCCACCACCTTGGGCGTGGTTTCCGAACAGTATCCCAAGGGTGGCGCTTTGATGCTCAACGCCATTGCCGGGGTGGGAATGTTGGCCGTGGGCGTGCTGGGCAGCCCGGCCATCGGTGTCATTCAAGACCGAACCCTCGAGGCCCAGCTCCGCCAACAAGCACCCAAACTTCACCAGAGCCTAATGAGAGAGAAAGATGGCATGTTTGGCAAATACCACGCCCTGGATCAACAAAAGTTGCAGCAGCTTGCCCAACAAGCCCAAAGCGGCGATGCCCAAGCCCAACAAGATTTCCAACTGGTCCAGCGTATCCAGATTCAGGCCAAACAAGCCACACTGGCCCAAATCGCCATCCTGCCTGCGGTGATGTTTGCCTGCTATCTGTTGTTGATTTTCTACTTCCGAGCCAAAGGAGGCTACAAACCCCAGGTGCTCACGCCCACCGAAGGTGAAGCTGCTGCCGTGGAATACTAGCCGGCAAGTACGGCAGCAGCGGCTTGGGTCTAGAAGGGGGAGGAAGCTTTGGAAGCTTTAGCAGATCGGTTGTTTCGGCGCTTTTGCCGGTGACGGCGAAGCAACTCTAGCCAGGCTCGGGCAGCACCGCTGAGAAACCGGTGTTTGTGCCACACCACGGCCAGAGTGCGTCGTGGAGTGTTTCCCGCCAAGCGGCGATAGACTACCCGATCGTCGGTGTTGGCCGCGGCCGCCATTTCCGGCACCAGCGACACTCCGTGGCCCAAAGCTACCATCTCTTGAACGGTCAGCAACTGTGCGCTGTGGCAACACACCAAAGGAGTGTAAGCCTGACGATTGCAAAACTCCACGATCTGCTGACCCAAGCAATGCATCTCATCAAGCAAAATGAAAGGCTCTTTGGACAGATCGCGCATAGTGATTTTGCTTTTTTTGGCCAAGGGATGTTGGCGCGAAACAGCCAACAACAGAGGTTCGCTCCACAGGGATTCCACGGTCAGTTGATCGTGCTCAATCGGCAGGGCCATGATGGCCAGGTCCAGCTCTCCTTGAACGCATTTGGCGATCAGATGATCGGTCAGGTCTTCGTCAATGGCCAGTTCGGCTTGGGGGAATTGGGTTTGGAACTGTTGGACCAGATCGGGGAGCAGGTAAGGAGCGACCGTGGGGATGGCTCCCACGATAACCCGGCCCATCCCTTGGCCGGAAATTTCTTCTACCTCATGTTGGGCTTGTTGGGCCAGTTGGAGGATGTTTTGGGCTTTTTCGTAAAGCACTCGCCCGGCTTCGGTCAGCTCTACCCGACGCCCAAGCCGTTGGAACAAGGGCTGGCCCAGTTCTCGCTCTAATTTCTGGATTTGTTGACTGAGAGTGGGCTGAGAGACGAGGCATCGTCGGGCCGCCCGCGTAAAACTCCCCTCCTGAGCCACCGCTACAAAGTACTGAAGCTGATAAAGTTCCATAGCCAGAGCCTATTGGACCTATCCGAGCAAACAATTTCCCTCCCCCGGCGCCGTCCTCTAAGATGCACACAAAGCTTAGCGGAGGCAATGGTCTTGTCCCTCCAAAAAGGAGAAAGGTCATGAGGAGGACACTGCGAAAGTGCCGATGGGTGTTAGGTACGCTGATTGTAGCAGGTGTTGGGGTATGGTTCAGTGGGCTGCTGGAGGCAGAACCCAGGAAAGCTCCTCCACCTCGGGCTCGCACCAGCTACGCTCCCGTGGCTGTGACCGAAAGGTTTGAGTCGCTCGTGGCCCGAATGTCTGCCGCCAAGCCTCGTGTTATGCGATCCCATCTGGAGTTGCTCCAGGAACGCTACGATCTGAGCAATCGGCCCGTGCCCGGAGTGACCATGACCCGAGGCAAACCCATCCAAGGAGGCGTGCGAGTCAAACTGCCACCTGGGGTGACTTGGGACGATCTGGCCCGAATGCGCCCCGAGGAGATTCGCCGTCGAGGGCTGTGGCCCAAGGGATTTCTCCCACTGCCCCATCCCAACCACGCCGAAGGTGGCATGCTGTTTCCCAAACATCACATTGATGAGCTTAAACGCCAAACCGGGCGTGATCTGACCCGATTTGACTTGGACTTTGACCTGCCTGAACACTTCCTGCCCGAGTTTCCCCCGCCGATGTTCCTGACCACTCGTCCCGACTTGGGAGATGTTTCCCAAGGGAAACTGGTCACATTGGCCAACTACTATGAGCTCTTCAGCGGGATTCTCAATCCCAAGCAACTGGAAGGTCTGCGGCTGCTGGTAACTCCCTTTCCTCAACAGCAGTTCAACGCCACCGAAGATCGCCGCTCCTTGTTGCCGCATCGGGGCGTGGCCTGCTTTGATTGCCATGTCAACGGCCACACCAACGCAGCCACGCACTTGGTAGGCGACATTCGGCCCCAGGCTTATCGTCATCGGATTGACACTCCCAGCTTGCGAGGGGTGAACATCCAGCGGCTGTTTGGTTCGCAGCGAGCATTGAAATCTGTGGAGGACTTCACAGAGTTTGAGCAACGGGCAGCCTACTTTGACGGCGATCCGATTATCGCCACCAAAAAAGGAGTGAATGTGCTGGAACGCGGTAGCCAAGTGCACTTTATGGCCGAGTTCCAAGCGTTGTTGGACTTCCCGCCGGCTCCCAAGCTCCGTTGGGACGGCAAACTGGATCCGGAAAAAGCCACTCCTGCTGAGCTTCGTGGACAGGAGCTGTTCTTCGGCAAGGCCAAGTGTGGCATTTGCCATCCCGCTCCTTACTACACCGACAACCTGATGCACAATCTCAAGACCGAGAGGTTTTATGAGCCTCAGTGGGTTGGAGGCCGTTGGGCTGCCGGTGATGGCCCCATCAAAACCTTCACCCTGCGAGGAATTAAGGATTCTCCGCCCTATCTGCACGATGGCCGCTTGCTGACTCTGGAAGACACCGTGGAGTTTTTCAACCTCGTGTTGGGACTGAAGCTCACCGCTCAGGAGAAAGCCGACTTGGTGGCCTTCCTGCGGTGCTTGTAGTGCAGCGACAACCTGCGTCAAGCCGAGGCGTGCTCTCGGGCACGCCTCGGCAATTTTTTTCCATCCTCGGACTTGGCCAGACTTGTCCGGCTAACTGCCTTTGAACTCCAGCCCGATTTCAGGGCCCGGCTCATCTTAGTGGCTCCCGAATCCTCGTCCCGTTTTCAGACTAAAGCCAGCCCAAGGCGATTCACTTCCCTGAGCCCAAGATTTCACCCACGATCCTAAAACCACCCCTGCAACCTCGTTGCCCCAAAACCCAAGAGCCTATCAGCCCGTTGAAAAACGCAAGCCTGGAGGGCAAGGCTCCTGCCGAGCCGCTTTTTTTTCGGATTTGCGACAATTCCTGAAGCAAGTTTCGGCTTGAGGAGGGCTTCTTCAACGGACTGCTAGCTCAACTTGCAGTGGGCGATGGGGTGTGGATTCCGCACTAGGCAGCACTGCGCTCTGCCAGTTGGAACAGCCCGGCTGAGACAGATGCACTTAGCCCCTTAAGCATTGGCCTGCGAATGCTGAAGGGGCTGCAACTCCAAGTGCGAACGAGCTAGCGGCCGCTGCCAGCCATCTGGAAAGAAGCCAAAAGGTGGGGATAAGTCGGCTCGGTGTTGGGTTGCTCCCGGTGAAGGAAGAGCCATAATAACAACTCGTAGTGCCCATGCAGATTGCTGAAGTGCCCTCAGGACTACTTCTG
>JAJRRR010000245.1 GCA_024279285.1 Planctomycetota bacterium | reverse complement strand
ATAGGTTGCCCCTGACCAACGGTCAAATTCGCTACACTCGCTCCAGCCGTTAAATTTCAACGCTCTCTGGAGCCTGGGGTTTTGGACACCGGCTCAAATGTGGCTGTGGGCCTTCCTGGCGTTGTCTGCTGCGTTCACTTGGCCGATACTGGAAAAGAGGTTCGGGTCCGTGCCTTGTGCCGAAAAAGCTAAAATTGCAATGGTCTTCCTTTCCGTGTAGGCCAAGGCTTCGGCCCAAGTGCCACAGTGGCGACGGACCAGGAGCCGGGCCAGAGACCTGGGGCATCGTGGCACTTTGCCGCAGCTTGTAAGCTCATTGCTATGTCCGAACCCAGCCCGCAACAATCCGCCCTCAAAGAACAAATCGCCCAGCAAATCCGGCAAACGCTGGTCCAAATCGGCCAGTTGGCCCAAAAGGCCCAGTCCTTGATGGAGTTCCACACGGGACTGTTACCGCTGGTGCTGGAAGCCCTGGCCGCTCCCGGCGGGGGAATCTGGATCCACGAAAAAGAAGGCTGGCAACTGCAAGTCCATCACCACTTGGCTCCTTTCTTGCACCGCATTCGGGAACATTTGGAACAGGCCGCTCAAGATGCCTGGCGTCAAGGGGCACCCACCCGCGTGCTCATCCCGGCCCAGGAGAATCAACCCGGGGAATGCGTGGTGGCCGTCCCCCTGGGAGAGCCGGAAGTGAACCAGGCTCTGCTTTTGGTGGTGGTGGATCGGGACGCGGGCGAGCGGGCCCAACGAGGATACCTGAGCTTTCTGGACCAAGTGCGGCTTCTTTCGGCAGAGTTTTACCGACGCCAAGGACTGCAACAACTTAAGCAGTCCGCCCAACGCTGGGAACAACTCACCCAATTTGCCCAAAAAGTCCACCAGTCCTTGGACCTGACGCGCACCGCCTATGCCATTGCCAACGAAACCCATGCCTTGTTGGACACGGATCGGGTTTGGGTTCTGGTGCGCAAGGGAGGGCGGTATGTAGTGCGGGCCGTCAGTGGCGAGGACCTGTTTGACCCTCGCAGCAAGCTGGTGCGGCGTTTGCAAGCGTTGGGCACTGCGGTGGGCCGAAGCGGACAACCCTTCCACTACCAGCCAGAAGAACAACTCCCTCCCCAGATAAAAAAACCTCTGGAAGCCTTTCTGGATGAAGCCCACAGCCGTGGATTGTGGATTCTGCCTTTGCGCCCTCCTCCCGAACCACGCTCCCCGGAGGAAACCATCAAAGACACCACCGTGCGACGCCCCCGAACGCGCCAACCCCCCTTGCCCCAAGGCCTGCTGGTGTTGGAGTGGTTTGCTCAAAGCGAGCCGGGCCCTGATGCCCAACAGCTCCTCCCTCATGTTCGCCACCACGCCTCGGTGGCTCTGGCCAAAGCTCTGGAATACAACGAGCTGTTTTTGCTCCCCTTGTGGAGAGCTTTGGGACAAAGCTACCTGGTGCGGAAGCTCCGCCAGTTGCCGGTGGCTGCCACCGTGGGCCTGATCCTTTTGGGAACGCTGGCTGCGCTGGTGCTGGTGCCAGCCGACTTTGAAATTGAATGCACCGGCACTTTGGAACCGGTAGTCCAACGCCGCGTGTTCGCTCCGGCCGAGGGGGTGGTCCAGCGCGTGCTGGTCCAACACGGCCAAAAGGTCCAACGAGGCCAGCTCCTGTTGGAACTTCGCAATGTGGACCTGGAAGTGCAACTGACCGACTTGCAAGGCCAGTGGTCGGCCACGATGGAACGCCTCACGGCAGTTCAGGCGGCCCTGCTGGCCGGACGGAAACTTTCAGATGTAGAACGCAACCGGCTCCTCGGGGAACAGGCCCAGTTGAAACAAACCCTGGAAAGCCTCCACAAGCAACTGGCCCTGCTCCACAAAAAACAGCAAGAACTCAAAGTTTATAGTCCCATCACCGGCCAGGTGATCACTTGGGATGTGCGCCAACGCCTGGCTCTGCGCCCTGTGGTTCGAGGACAATTGCTGCTGACCGTGGCGGATTTGAGCCAAGATTGGGAACTGGTGTTGCGCCTGCCGGACTATCGCACCGGGCATGTCCAAGCGGCTCTGGCCCGGCATGATCCCTTGCCTGTGCGTTTCTACCTGGCCAGCGAACCGGACCAGACCTATCGGGGCACTTTGCCCAGTTCGCAGATAGAGCTTCGGGCCGATGTGCACCCGGAGCATCCCGAGGAAGCCAATGTGGTGCTGGTGCGTTGCCAGTTGGACAAAAGTCAACTGCGCCATCTGCGCCCAGGCACCACCGTAAAAGCCCGAATCTGGTGCGGACGACGCAGCCTGGGCTATGTGTGGCTGCACGATTTGTGGGAATTTATCCAGACCCGAATCCTGTTCCGCCTGTGAGGATCCAAAATGCAAAGGCCCTGTTTCCTTGGCCCTTTGGCGTGTTTGGCCATCGGGTGGTTGAGTTGGGGAACTTTACCTGGAGGGAACTCGCTGGCCCTGGCTCAGCATCGCCCGCTGAAACTGGAAGTCTGTCTGGTATCTGCCTTGTACGACATCCAAGTGCCGGCCCAGCAACCGGGAGTGTTGCGCGAGATTCATGTACGCGAAGGCCAACATGTGCGCCCAGGAGCCTTGATGGCCTTGGTTGATGACGCTTCGGCCCAACGAGCTTATCGGATTGCCCAGATTCAGTATCAGCAAGCCGCCTATGAAGCCGAAAACGACATTGATGTACGCTACGCGGAAGCGGCGGCCAAGGTGGCCAAAGCCGAACTGGACGCCGCCGTGTTGAGCAACCGCAAAGTGCCTGGAGCCATCAATCCCAGCGAAATCCGAAGACTTCAACTGGCTCACCACCGAGCCGTACTGGCCATTGAGCAAGCCCGACGCGACCACCAAGTGGCCCAATTCACCAAACAAATCCGCCAGGCCGAACTGCAAGAGGCCGAAGATCAACTGGGCCGACATCGCATCACCCAGCCGTTGGCCAAGACCGCCATCGTGGTGGAAATCTTCAAGCAGTTGGGCGAATGGGTCCAACCAGGTGATCCGGTGTTTCGGATCATGCGCCTGGATCGGGTTCGTGTGGACGGATTCGTGGATGCCCGACTCTTCGGCCCTCAGGAAGTCCAACGACGCCGTGTGGAAGTGCTGGCCACGCTGGAACGCGGACGCCAAGAACGCTTTCAAGGAGTGATCGTGGCGGTCCATCCGGTGGTTCAGCAGGATGGCCACTATCGGGTTCGGGCCGAAGTGGAAAACCGTCTGGAGCAAGGCCAATGGGTGCTGCGGCCTGGACATCAGGTGCAAATGACCATCCGCATGGATTTGCCCCCGGTGCCTCCCCCCACCCAGGATCAAGCTGCTCAGGAAGGCCTTAAGCCGGCTCGGATCAACGCGGCCCCTGCTGCTCATGAGTCCCGTTGAAGCCCAACCCCTCAGCACTCACCAGACTCCCCTGCCCTTGCGACGCAGGGCCGATCTGGTGGTGCGTCGCATCCGCTACCAGGGCCAGGGTACCTGGGTAGTGAAAGACCCCCTGGCGCTTCGCTACTTCCGCTTCCAGGATCAGGAGTACGATGTGCTCCAGTGGTTGGACGGCCACACCAGCTTGGAGGAAATCTACCAGCGTTTGCAAACCAAGTACAAAGACCAGCGGTTCACCCGGGCTGAAGTGCTTCGGTTTGTCGGTATGCTGTACCAAAACTCCCTGGTGGTGTCGGCCACTTCTGGCCAAGGGGATCAGCTCTGGTTTCGTCGTTCCCAGCGGCGGTGGCAGCAATGGGTGGAGCGGTTTGCCAATGTGCTGGCGATCCGCTTCCGAGGCGTGGACCCGGACCGGTTCCTCCAGGGGCTGCGTCCCTGGGTCGGATGGTTCTTCTCGCCAGCGGCGGTGGCAGGGGTGATGCTTCTGGCCCTCTGTGCCCTTGCGCTGGTCGTGGTGCACTTTGATCAGTTCAAGCAACGCTTGCCAACATTTGAGGAGCTGTTTCGGGCCCAGAACTGGCTGGGAATTCTGCTGGCCCTGTCGTTTGCCAAAGTGCTGCATGAGTTGGGCCACGGGCTGGCTTGCAAACGCCTAGGCGGAGAGTGCCACGAAATCGGCGTCATGCTCCTGGTGCTGACCCCTTGCCTTTATTGCAATGTGTCTGACTCATGGCTTTTGCCCAACAAGTGGCATCGGGCTTTCATTGGGGCTGCCGGAATGTATGTGGAGGTGTTTCTAGCCTCCGTGGCCACTTTCGTGTGGTGGTTCAGCCACCCGGAAAGCACTCTGCATCACTTTGCTTTGAACCTGATGCTGGTCTGCTCGGTTAGCACGCTGTTGTTCAACGGGAACCCGTTGCTGCGGTTTGATGGCTACTATGTGCTGAGCGACTTGCTGGAGGTGCCCAATCTGGCCCAAAAGTCCAGTGCGGCGTTGCGTCGGGTGTTGGCGTGGCTGGTCTTGGGGCTTCCCCCCCAGCCGGACCCCTTTGCCCCCCGTCGCCATGTGTGGCTGTTTGTGCTCTACAGCATCGCTTCCACGGTGTATCGCTGGTTTGTGGTGTTTGCCATTTTGTGGTTTTTGACTGAGGTGTTTCGGCCCTATGGGTTGGAAGTGTTGGGCCACTTGATGGTGATGATGGCCTTGGCAGCGTTGGTCGGCATGCCGCTTTGGCGGTTTGTGAAGTTTGTCCGCACACCAGGAGCTTTGGACGAAATGAAAAAGGCCCATGTGTATGCCACCCTGGGAGTGCTGGCCGTGGTGGTGGCGGTGTTGGTTTGGGTGCCGTTCCCCTATCGGGTGGACTGTCCCATGCAACTGCGTCCCGCCGCAGCCCAGAACATCTATGTGCTTACCCCAGGACGATTGATCCGGGTGGAGGTGGAGCCGGGCCAGCAGGTCCGAGCCGGTCAGGTGATTGCCCAATTGGAAAACACGGAGCTAGAACTACAAATCGCCCAACTGGAACACCAACTATCCATCAAACGAGCCCAACTCCGCACCTTGCAACAGCAGCGTTTTGTGGACCCGGCTGCTGCGGCCACCTTGCCCGAGCTGAAACAAACCATCCAGTCGCT
>JAJRRR010000244.1 GCA_024279285.1 Planctomycetota bacterium | reverse complement strand
GGTAGCCGATGGTTTTACCCATTTGGTTGTCTGTGGTCGGGGGCCTTCGGCCCGACGCACCGCCAGGCTCTGCCACCGTTTGGCCCAAGCCCATCTAGCTCAACTCCTCATCCATCGCCCCGGCTTCCAGCTCTGGAAGCTCTACATCCCCAATGCCCACCAAGCGGAGTAGGCTTGGTTGCCGAAGCTTCGCAGTACGGAAGCAGAAAAGTCCAAGGAAGGAGCAAACAGCGGGGTCAGGGCAGGTTGCAACTGGCAGTGGATGCCCACTTGGGCTAAGAAAACCGCTCTACCCTGGAAGTGCCAGAGTTAGCGAAAGCGGCGGGAAAGTGGGGACTGAGAAGGCCAGGGAACAGGGCCCAGCAGTTGCACTTGGGCTTGGGAAAGAAGCCGGTTTGAAAGGGAGAGAAACAGCTCTTGGGCGGCTGCCCGGCGCACTTCCTCCCGGACTTCTTCAAACCGTTTGTTGCCCGGCCGCACATCCAGCAAACGGATCAAGTGAATCCCCATCCTGGTCTTCACCGGAGGGCTCACCTGGCCCACCCGAAGCTCAAACGCCGCTTGGGCAAACGGCTCGGGCATGGAACCGTGACGCTCTATCCAGCCTAGTTCTCCTGCTTGGGCCCGAGTCCCTTGGGAATAGCGCTGCACGGCTTGCTCAAAGGTGAGTTGGCCGGAGCGGATTTGGTGGTAGATGGATCGGGCCAGTTGCTCCTGGCGTTTGGCAGCTTCGGGATCGGAAGGGGGGAGTTTGAGGAACAGATGGGCCACGCGCACTTGAGTGCCGTCAAAGTGGGCCTGATGGCGCCGAAAATAGCTCCGCAGCTTTTCCTCCGAAAGCTCTCGGGCCAAAAACCGCGACCAGGAAAGCTGCCAATCCATGGCTCGACGGAACTGCTCCTCACTCAGCCCGATCTTTTCCAAATGCCGTTGGAAACTCAAACGATTGCTTTTGAGTCGCTGCCGAAACTCCCGAATCGTCGCTTCCAACTCCTCCTCGGAGACGGCCTGACCGGTCCGATCCAAGTGTTCCAAAATCACCACCCGACGCACCGTGGTCTCCAACGCCCAAGGACGCAACCGCCGAAGCGCCCGATCCGCCAGCTTTCGGCTCGGATAAGTGCGACGGATCACATAGTCCAATTCGGAAAGATAGATGGGGGTGTCGTTGACCCGAGCTACCACCGTGCCCGTCGCCGCTGGTCCCTCAGCAGCAAGCAGATTCCAAAGGGCCAAAAACCATAAATGCATGACGGTGCTTCCCAAGGCAGTGGGTCAAGGAAGCCGCAGGTTTTCCAGCTTCCAAGAAAAGGACTGTTTGAGCACAATCACGGGAGTTTCATAGACAAGTTTGTATTGCGAAATCTCCTCGTCCAAACCGAAATAGCAGGAAATGCCCACCTTGTCATCTTCGCGGAGGAAGCTTTCGACGCCGTCGGGACGGATTTGTCGGTTTTGTGGGTCAATCAGCGCCAGGGGATTGTCCACAATCCAGGTGCGATGGGATTCCAAAGCTCCGTGAGGCTGGTCAAACTGCACCAGCAGACGCACTTCCCAGGTCTGATTGTTGCGGAACACCGAATCCAGCGTCACGCTCACCGAGGCATAGCGTAGAGTTTTCCCGATGCACTGGCCCAAGGGGGCGAACTCAAACTTGCGGCGTTGTCCGGGCAAAAGAACATGGAATTGTCCACGCAAGAACCGCAGAGTTTTTGCCTCCCGGGACACTTCCTCCAGCGGGATGACGAACTCCGTGGAGGGCAAGCCGGGCACTAGTTCCACCACCAGCACGCCCGGACGGTTGACCCGAAGAACCTCCCCCCGGTCGGTTTGGGCTTGAACGCTAGCCCAGGGGATTTCCAGGGCCAGGGGGGAGAGACGAGGTTCCCAGGCCACTTGGAGTTTTACGGTAGTTCGGGCAGGTCGGCGCAGATTCAACATCCGCAGGGCAGCTATTTGCAGTCCTTCCAGGCGGAACGCTTTCTGATAGTCCACCGCACGCTGGCTTGCCGGAACCTCATCAGCAGCACGGCCTACCAAGGCCACTGCCGGAGCCTCCGGATAGCCGTACACACTCAACCCGGCCAGATCGCAAAGTTCGTCCACGGCCTTCCAAAACGGAACTCCGTTCCAACGCACTTGCAGTTTCGGATCGGGGCGCTGGTGGCCGAATTTGGCCCGATAGTCCAGCACACGGTTGCCGCTTTGTTTTTCCAACTGGCGTAGGATTTCCGAAAGTCGGAAAGTGCCTTGCAACGAGATCCTAGAGGCAGCCACCGCTTTCTGGGCTTGGCGACGCTGAAGCTCTTGCTGGATAAACAGCAGCCGAGTGCGCACTTCCGGCGGCACCTGTTGAAGATCGGGAAGCAACGGGAGCACCCGTGGACCAAGCTCCAGCAAACGCTGTTGGGCCTGCTGACGCTGGGCCAAAGTGGCGCTACCCAACTGGCGCACCAGTTGCCGAACTTGCTTTGCCAGATCGTCTTCAGGAGGCGCTTGAGCAAGCAGCGGGAAGACGCCCACTGCTAGCCAGGCTACCCACACCCCCGAAACTGCAAGTCTTGTCATCGGCTTGCCCCCTGGTTGAGCCGGACGGATAAGGACAACTTCTATTGTAGCAAATCCCCAACGAAGACGGCGGCATGGGCACTTGGAAAACAAAACTCGCCCCCAGGGGTGGCCCTGATTCGGCAAAGTGGATAATCCAAGCCGAAAGTCACCAGGGCAGAGCTTCAAGGCTAAGGGGGAGTGGAACTACTCGTCCCCGTCGTCCACATGACGCACTTGGAGTGCCGCCAACATTTCGGTGATTCGTTCCTCCACGCGGCTGATTCCGGCGATGTTGTCCAGGATGATAGGCCGTGAGCCGCGAGGTTCCAGCACCAGACGACCAGAACCCAAAAGCAGGTACTCAAACACATCGTTGATCTCTTTTTCCACCTTCAAGTGAGGAGCCGACAGGCGCTCCATGTTGCTGAGGATTCCGTGGTGATGGAGCAACTCATTGGGCCGCACTTCCCAGTAGTCAAAGTGCACCGCTATCCAAATTCCCACAAACACGATCCCAAAGGTGATGGCAATCACCCAGTAAAAGGTGCTGTTGGCCACAGGGCGAATGGCTTGGAAAATCCCAGCCAACGGAGGAGCCCATTCCGGCTTCCAGGTAAACAGCAGCGCCGCTCCCAGCACCAGGCTGATGATCACAAAAAGCAAAGTCAGCGAAGTACCCCGGGGAAAATCAAACGCCAACACAATCACATTCAAAACGAAAATCCCTAAGAACACATAACCCATGGTCACATGGACGGTGCTTTCCGGATCAGGGTCGTATCCCCCAGTAAAGGTAGAAACCAATCCGGCCACCACGGCTGCCAGGAAGGTGGGATAGAGGAAGACAAACTTGGGCAGCGGATAGAGCCGAACGGAATTTTCCTGTTTTTTCCGAGGGGTTTTTTCTTCAGCAGGTTTGTCTTGGCTCATGGCTGAATCCCTGTGGAAAGGAGCATTTCTTGTCCAACCAAAGCCTCGAGGTTACGAGCACCCTTAGTGTACTGCCTTGCAGTTTGGGGTAAAGCTGCTTGAGGGTGAAGCTTTCTTTGCCTTCTGGCCAAAACGCTACTGGCTTGCTGAGGGCAGGGCTTGGGAAGTTTTTCTTTGGAGGTACGATGCGTCGCTATGGCACAGAGGGTTGCTAGAACTGGTAGCACAAATGGCACGGTTTTTGCACGATAAAGAGTCGGTGGGGCCGGAACAGAGAGGCATACCAAGCGGGGTCGGCAGAAGAGGCACCCTAAAAATCGGGCGATAGTCCGACCCAATCCCAGGGATTCCCCAAGCCAGGATGGCGTGAACCCCCCAATAAAGTTGGTTCAAGGGCCCCTGAAAGTAGAGACGAGGTGTTGCAAAATAATACAGCAAGATTGATCGGTGTTGCAAAATTGAACACCCCCCTCCTCACGCAGCTTACGCTTCGCCGGCCACCGCGTAAGCTGCGTATTCTTTTTTGGGGGCTTGAAGCCAGCGGGGGGAAGCCGCGCACCTGAGGCGGATTGGCGAATTTTGGCCCTATTGGGCGAGTACTTTGACAGCCCTGAGGCGTTGTTCTTACGATGGAACGCAGTTGGGGTTCCTCTGAACAGGTCAGGACACAAAAACCATGAAAGTCCTCGTCAAAATTGCAGTTGCGACCACTTTGCTGATTCCGGCCGCTGTGCTTTGGGCTCAAGTTCCTGATACCCAAAGCCAAGACGAGCGGATTATCGCTTACATCAACCAGTACATTCGCCAGGGTTGGGAGGAGAACGGACTGCGGCCCTCGCCACCGGCCACCGACGGAGAATGGGTGCGCCGGGTGTTTTTGGACATCTTGGGACGCATTCCCACAGCGGAAGAAACTTTGGCCTTCATGGCCGACCGCTCTCCGGACAAGAAGCTCCGTCTGGTCAATAAGCTCCTTTACTCCGACGAGTATGTGGAGGAGTATGCCCGAAACTGGTCCACCGTCTGGACCATCTTGCTCATCGGGCGCACTGGGGGCAATGACCCTCGCTCTCTGGTCAATCGCCAAGGGATGGAGCAGTATCTGCGCCAGTGCTTTTTGAACAACAAGCCTTATGACCAGATGGTTTATGAGCTGATCAGTGCCACGGGGGCCAACAAGCCGGGCGAACCTGACTACAACGGCGCGGTGAATTTTCTGCTGGACAACCTGGACCAGAATGCCGTGCCCGCCACGGCCAAAGTGGCGCGGATCTTCCTGGGCATGCAGATCCAGTGTACCCAGTGCCACAATCATCCCTTTAACGACATGAAACAAAACGCCTTCTGGGAGCTCAACGCTTTCTTCCGCCAGGCTAAAGCTTTGCGGACTTTCCAGGGACGCAACATTGCCGTGGTTCGCTTGGCTGATGAGGACTTTCCTGGCGAGGACAACAATCCCCAGGAGGCAGCGATTTTCTACGAGCTTCGCAACGGGCTGATGAAGGTGGCCTATCCGCGTTTCATTGACGGCACGCGGATCAACCCGAGCGGATATGTGGACGAGGTAAACCGGCGCCAGGAGTTGGCCAAGTTGATCCGTCGCTCGCCGCAAATGCGTCGGGCGATTGTGAATCGGATGTGGGCCCACTTCTTGGGCTACGGGTTCACCAAGCCGGTGGACGACATGGGACCTCATAACCTTCCCACTCATCCGGAGCTTCTGGAGCGATTGGCGGAGGATTTTGGTCAGGCCGGGCACGACTTGAAACGGCTGATGAAGTGGATCGTGCTCAGCGAGCCTTATGGGCTCTCTAGCCGGATTACCAAAGGCAACAAGCGGGACGACCCGACCATGGGCGAGAAGCCCATGTTCAGCCACTTCTACATGCGTCAGATGACTGCCGAGCAGCTTTATGAGTCGCTTATTACGGCCACGGCGGCTCACAAGGCCCGAGCTGCTTCTTACGAAGAACAACAGCGGCTCAAAAACCAGTGGTTGCGGCAGTTTGCCATCGCTTTTGGCACCGATGAGAACGACGAAGCCACCACCTTTGACGGCACGATTCCTCAGACGCTGATGATGTGGAACGGAGAGCTGATGCAGCGGGCCATTAGCGGTGATCCGGGAACGCTGCTTTATCGTGTGGCTCGATCCCGACGCTCGCCCGCCGAGATGATTGAGTATCTCTACCTGACCGCATTGAGCCGCAAGCCCACTCGGGCTGAGGTACGTCTGGCCCGAAGGGCCTGGCAAGCCCGAGGAGGAAACACCCTG